>CAIYGI010000190.1 GCA_903925685.1 uncultured bacterium | reverse complement strand
CTGCGGCCCCACGCGCGTCAATGGAACTCAGGCATTTATGGGCACTACAAACCGAAACCCACACGATATATCAGGGACTTGCGACTGAAATCGAACCGATTTTGCCCGAAACCGTTGAGTACCCGCGAAACTTGGGCTAAGGCGGCCGCCTGGTGGCAGACGTGCCTATCGGGGTCGGAGCCGGTGGGTCTGCCGCAAGCTGTCGTATTCGGCTTCGTGCGCGTCGGTACGAATGCCCGTGTATTTCAGCATCCGTTCACGCCGACGGAGGCGGCTGGACACGTCCGCCACTGGCTGGCGCAGCCTGTAGTCAGACGGTTGGATGCCAGTTCCGATCATATCGAACAGGTGCTCGCATTGTTGGAGTCCCTCGGCACCGCTGGCAACCTCGTGACTGACGCCCAGATTGCGGCTTTGTCCATCGAATACGACGCCGTGCTGCACACAGCGGACGCCGATTTCGTCCGCTTCAAGCATCTCCGATGGCTGAATCCCATCACAGGCCTCGGCAGCCGATCAGTGCAAAGCGGCCGGCACCCCTGAGGGAATGAATGCCCAATATCCAACAAGGAATTTCCAATGCCCAAGTGTAGATCCGTTGTGAGCAGTTCCATTTTGCCTTTCCTTCATCATTGGAAATTCCTTGTTGGATGTTGGATATGAAGTTGGTGACGGGGGGGATTAGGATGAATCCCGGCGAGTTGGAGGAGAAAACGGGGTATCGGTTGGTGGAGCAGGCGGGGAGTGAACAGTAAACAGTCACGCCTCACCGGTAATACCACAGTTGACTGTGGTTTTCCTCCGACTCCCAGGGGACCCCGTTGCATCGGGCTGAAACCAGAGCTTGTTAGCGCTTCCCGAGCAGGTTCACGCAAACCAGCGCGCCTTTTTCGTTGCGCAGGTAAAAGAGTCCATCGCTGAAGACCGGCGCGGTCCAGCAGGTTCCATCCAGGAACTTGGCCCGGAATTGCTCCTGATAGCCCTGCGTTGAAGCCGCCGCCAGGATCAATTCGCCCTTTTCAGACAGATAAACGATGGTCTCGTTGACCATGATGAGCGAGCCGAAGCCCGTTCCGGCGGCTTGCCAGACGACGACGCCGGTTTCGGCATTCATACATGTCAGCGCGCCCTTGCCGGGACTTCCATCCACGCCATAAAAATGTCCCTTATATAGAACGGGGCTGCTGAAATGGCTTTTCAGATTCTTGTTTTCCCAAAGTTTCACAGGCGTGGCGCCGCGGCAATCCAGCAAGGCGCAGCCATGGCCATAGCCTGAAGAGATAAAGATGCGTCCATCGAAAAACACCGGATCGGCGGCGTTGACATCGTAAGTGGTCTTCCACGGATATTGCCAGGCGAGTTTACCGTCGTTCAAATCGACGCCCAGCAGCGCATCGCATCCGAACAACGCGATCATCGAACGCGTCCCGGTTTTGAATGGCACCGGGGTCGCGTAGCCGCACACCCCGGCGGGCGATGCCCAGACCGTCTTGCCGGTGGCCTTGTCCAGAGCCAACCCGTGCTTGCCAAGGTTTAGAATCAGGTGATCGCCTACCACGAGAGGCGCGCCGCTGACACCCCACTGCGGGATGCCGTAGTTATTATCGGCCTTGAGATCGCGCTGCCAGCGCATTTCCCCGTTCAAGCGATCGAACGCAAATACCTTGGCCTCACGGCTGACGAAAAGCACCAGCTTGCCGTCAACCACCGGACAACTGCGCGGTCCGGCATATCCGCCCGCATCGCAGGCGTAGCCATTCGTCCAGACAACCGCGCCGCTTTGTGCGTCAAGGCAGGTGATCACGTCCTGTTTGTTGCGATTACCCGCCACGAACAAACGGCCGCCGGCAACCGTCGGAGCGGTGTATCCTGAACCCACATCCGCTTTCCAGACAGTAACCGTAGCTGCGCCCGTCTGAAACCAGTTTGTGGCCTCCACCCGGCCATTGCCGTCCGGTCCCCGCCAGCGCGCCCAGTCGGCGCGGGCGACTCCCGCCCCAACCGCAAGCAGCATGACGGACGCCACAATCAAAACAGAAGGTTTCATGTGAATATTCATGTTTATTCCTGTTACGACAAACGGTCACTTCTCAGCGGTGCGCGTTTCCAGAAATGCCACAAAATCTCCGACTGTCTTGAGGTGAACGAGTTCGATTGGGTCGAATTCGATCTCGAACCCCTGTTGAATGTCGTACATAAGGTCGAGGATCGAAAGCGAATCGAATCCCAGCGAGTCGACGCGGGAGTTCTCGGTAATAGTGTCCCAGTCCACGTTTTCGCGCGTGGTGCTCTTCATGATGCCATGCAGTTTTTTCAATATTTCATCGTGTGTCATTAACCGTCCCCCTTGATAGGTCTATCCTAACGGCCTGACCGTTTCACCGTCAACTGAGAAACGGACGGAACGGACTAAACGGAGCGCGCTGCTCCGTTCCGTCCGTTCTGTCCGTTACTACACCCCCTACTCTACAAAAGGAACGCAGTCGGAGTTTTTCCAAAACCAGGCAAACCCTATCGCAGCAGTGCCAGCCAGCCCAAGAGGATCGCCATCGAAAGAAGCGTCACCGGAATGCCTGCCCGGGCGTGTTCGCGGAAGGAAATGCGGATGCCATGGCGCGCGGCCTGTTCGATCACGATCAGGTTGGCGATGCTGCCGATCACGATCAGATTGCCGGCAAAGGTGCTGGCGAGCGCCAAAGAGTACCATGCCGTTGGATCGCCGGGGTCCAGGAAACGCACAAGCAACATCACCGCCGGCACATTACTCACCAGATTGCTCAACAAAGCAGACAGCAGTGCCATTCCGACGGGTCGCGCCGGATCGAATCCCGCCCCGCGCGACGCCGCCAGCAGCCATTCGGGCACACCGGTGGTCTCCAGGCCGCGAATGACGATGAAGAGCGCGCAGAATAGCGTGATGAGATGCCAGTCCACCCGCCCCAGCAGATCGCGCGTGGCGGTCTGGCGGCTTGCCAGCAACCAGGCGGCCACGGTCAACGCCACCAATTCCCGCGGCCAGGGGGTAAAAAAGAGCCCGATCAGCAAGACAACCGCAAGCACGCCTTTGCGGCATTGGTGCCGATCCAAAACCGGCCAGTCCTCACCCGCACTGTCCGACAGTTCCACAACCGTCTGCAGGCGCCCACGATACAGACGCAGCAGCACTCCATATGCACCGGCCAGCGCCAAAAGCGATGGCGGCGCGCAAAAGGCCAGAAAGCGGGCGAAGCCAAGGTGGCCGACCTGTCCGATCAACATGTTCTGGGGATTGCCGATGATTGTCGCAGCCGAGCCGATATTGCTGGCCATCGCAAGTCCCAGCAGGAAGGGCACGGGATTCAGCCCCGCGCGCAAGGTCGCCACAGCCACCACCGGGGTAAAACCCAGACAGACGATATCGTTGACCAACAGCGCCGAGAGCGCCCCGCTCAGTCCCATCAGTATGGCGAGAAACAGACGCGGACGACCGGCCAGACGGCTTACAGCCACCGCCGCCGCCGTGTACCCACCGCTCAAACGCAGTTGCGCCGAGACGACCATCAACGCATAGAGCAGCAGAATGGTCGGCATGCTGACCGACGCCAGCGCCTCGCCCATCGGCAGCACGCCCGTCGCCACCATGGCAATTGCACCAAGCAAAGCTATACCGGTCCGGTCCAGGGCCAGCCCAGGAACGTGCCCCAACGCAATGCCAGCGTAGGTAACGGCGAAAAGCAGCAAGGCCCAATCGTGCATGAACCGCCTTACCGCCGGCTAACGACCACATGATCGCACTTGCGGCACATCAACACTTCGTACTCGCCGAACGATCCCGTCGTCTTGTCCTGCGCCAGTTCGGTGGATCCGCAGCGGGCGCAGGCCGCCTGCTTGCGCCCCGCGGCGTGGTCAAAAATAGCTTCCAGTTCTTCGATAATCGCGGCGGCCCGGTCCTGATCCTCGTCGGCGACCGCAAGCTCCACGCTCTCGAGTTCATCCTCGGAGCGCGTCGCCTGTTCGAATTTTATCCCCGCCTTGCGGAGTGACTCGGCCGCCACGGCGGCTTTGTCGGGTTCGAAGTAACTGGCAATGATGTTCATGCCGGGAAGTGTGCATCACGGCCGGGACGAAATGCAAGCGGCACTTGCATTCCGGGCACCCGCAGCCTACAAAGGTGGAGCCAGGCTGTATTTCACTGTTCACTGTTTACCGTTTACCGTTCACTCTACATTTCGCCAACCATGGACCACTCCACCATCGAACTCCCCGTTCGCGCGCTTGAGGATGAGCTGGTGGCGGCGCTTGCCGGCCACAGGCGGCTGATCCTGCATGCGCCCACGGGATCGGGAAAGTCCACCCAGATTCCGCAGATGCTGGTGGACCGCGACTGCGCGGGGAGCGGGCGCGTGGTCATCCTCCAGCCCCGCCGTCTGGCCGCCCGCCTGCTGGCCGCGCGGGTCGCGGCGGAACGCGGCGTCCGTCTGGGCGGCGAAGTCGGTTACCAGATTCGCTTCGAGGACCAGTCCTCCGCCGCCACGCGCATCATGTTCGTCACCGAGGGCATATTGCTGCGCCAGATGTTGAGCAACCCCGGACTCGACGGCGTTGGAACGGTGATTTTTGACGAATTTCACGAGCGCCATGTCTACGGCGACATCACCCTTGGACGCGCTCTCCAGATTCAGCGCACACAGCGTCCGGATCTGCGCATCATCGTCATGTCGGCCACGCTCGACGTCGGCGCCCTGCAAAAACACCTCGCCCCCTGCGCCACACTGGCTTCCGAAGGTCGTGTGTTTCGGGTGGAGATCGCCTATCTGGACCGTACCCCGGATGAGCTGCGCGACCAGCCCTGGGATCTTGCCGCGCGGGCCTTTGAAAGCGCCGCGCTCGCCAGCGTTGACGGACATGTGCTGGTCTTCATGCCCGGCGCGGCGGAAATCGGCCGCACCGTGCGGGCGCTGCAGTCGAGTCCGGCGGCGCGCGATTTCGATGTGCTGCCGCTGCACGGCGAAATGGCGTCCGCCGATCAGGACGCCGCCGTGGGACCCGCCCGCCGGCGCAAGATCGTGGTCGCCACCAACGTTGCCGAGACCTCGATCACGATCGACGGAATCAGGCTGGTGATCGACAGCGGCCTGGCGCGCGTGGCGCGTTTCGATCCCTACCGCGGCATCAACACCCTGCCGGTCGAGAAGATCAGCCGCGCCTCCGCGGATCAGCGCGCCGGCCGCGCCGGCCGCACGGGCCCGGGACGCTGCCTGCGGCTCTGGACCGCCCGCGACCACGCTAACCGCGTTGCGCACGACCTCCCGGAAATCCAGCGCATCGACCTCGCCGAAGTATTGCTCTTGCTGCGCGCGCAGGGCGTCGCCGATCTCGCCGCCTTCCCCTGGCTCGACCCGCCAGAGGCGCGCGCCTTGACGCGCGCCGAAACGCTGCTGCGCGATCTGGGCGCCTGCGCGGAAGAAGGCGCGCTGACCCCGCTTGGCCGCCAGATGGCCGCCTTCCCGCTGCATCCCCGCTACGCCCGCATGCTGCTCGCCGCCGGAGAACGGGGTTGTGTACCAATGGCGGCGGCCTTGGCCGCACTGACACAAGAGCGCAGTCTGTTGCTGCGGCGACCAGATGAGGCCGCGCTGGAGCAACGCGACCGGCATCTGGCCGACCAGCGGGAATCGGATTTCCTGGCCCTGCTCGACGCCTGGCGCTACGCCCGCTCGCACGACTACAACCTCTCCGCCTGCCAGGCGCTGGGCATTCACGCCGCCACCGCGCGCCGTGTCGAGCAGTTGCGGGATCGTTTTCTGGCCATCGCCGGGGCCCAGGGACTCGATTCGCGCTCGAACTCGGACGATCCTGCCGATCTCGCCCGCTGTGTGCTAGCCGGGTTTTCCGATCAACTTGCCCGCCGTCTCGACGGCGGCACACTGCGCTGTCGCCTGGTGCACAACCGCAAGGGCAGTCTCGACCGTGCCAGTGTCGTACGCCATAGTCCATTGTTCGTCGCCGCCGAAGTGCAGGAGATTCAAACCGCCAAGGGCGGCGACATGGAGGTCCGGCTGAGCCTCGCCACGGCCGTCGAAGCCGAATGGCTCGACGAACTTTACCCGGCGGATCTGCATACCGTGCGGGAGGTGATCTACGATCCCGCCGCGCGGCGCGTCACCGCCGTCGAGCAGCGCCTGTTTCGCGATCTGCCGCTTGAAACATGGCGCGCTCCCGAGCCCACGACGGAAGAGGCCGCGGCGCTCCTGGCCCAGGAGGTAAACGCCGGCCGTCTAAAACTGGAGCGTTGGGATGAGGCGGTCGAGAGCTGGATTCAACGTCTGAATTTCCTGTCGGCGGCCTGTCCCAATCTCGGGCTTCCGGCCATCGGGAATGACGACCGGCGCACGTTGATCGAGCAGTGCTGCTTCGGCGCCTTCGGCGCCAAAGAACTGCGCACCCAGCCCGTTTGGCCGACCGTGAAAGGCTGGCTGACGCCGCCGCAGCATGCCGCGCTCGACCGGTACGCTCCGGAACGATTGACCCTGCCCGGCGGCCGCGCCGTACGCATCGCCTACCCGTCGGAGCAAACGCCCTTCATCGAGGCGCGCATCGAGGATCTTTACGACGTGCGCGGCGGATTGACCATCGCGTGCGGCCGTGTGCCGCTCGTGATCCATGTCCTGGCGCCAAATTTCCGCCCCGTGCAAATCACCCAGGACCTGGCCAATTTCTGGGTCCAGGACTACCCCGGCATCAAAAAAGCACTCCAGCGCCGTTATCCGCGTCATCCCTGGCGGTGAAAGAGTCTTCGCAAGCAAGTTTTTTGGACGCGTAAATCCGGCTTGAATTCCTCCGGAGCATTGGGTATCTTAAATTCTTCGTACGCAATTCCGGCGTAGCTCAATGGTAGAGCGTCTGGCTGTTAACCAGAATGTTACAGGTTCGAGCCCTGTCGCCGGAGCCACTCGACGCGCCGCCTGCCGGCGGCTTGCTAGTTGCCTGAGGCCCTGATCCACCTATCGCTTCCAGTAAAGCTCACGGGACCCGCACGCTCACCTTGTAGAACCGCGGAGATGACGCGTTGCTGTCGTTCAACCAGAACCACCCGCCGTTTCCGCTGATCGGCGTCGCGTCAGGTGAATTGGTCCAAGAACCTGCCAGCAGATTCGTGGTCCAATCCAACCGGTAAAGACGATTCGATGAGGAAAGAAAACAGACAATATTTGTCGGGGCACTGTTTGATATCGCCATAATCTGGAAACAGGATGTCGGATTGTTAGGGTCAAGGTCGGCGATGTAGGACTGGAGAGTAGTAAAACCGTTGGCATTCGTGAGTGTCGCGACGGAGGCGAGCGTTGGGTCAAAGCCGTAGTTGACGGCCCAGCCGTCGGGAATGCCGTTGTATGGCGACGACCATAAGGTCGGGTCGGTGCCGTAGCGGTATTCAAGGAGCGTGGTCAGGCCGTCGTTGTCGTAGTCGCTGGCGGAATCAACCGCGGAAAGGCTGCCTAAGTGCAGGCGTTCCCAGAGGTCTGGCAACCCGTCGCCGTCGGTGTCGGTCGCTGCGCCGGTGTAAGTTTCAACCGTGCCGCGCGGAGTCAGATCCTTGTCGGCAAGGCCAACGTAGTTGGTCGGATACCTGGTCACGCGGAAGACGGCGTTCATATATTGGCCGGCGTGTCCGGAGTCAACGGGAATAGCGCTGCCCTGGGCGAGCGCGGCCGTGGTTTCGGGGCAGATGTATTGCCACACCGTCACGCCGTTGGTGGTGACTTCGAACAGGTTGCCTTTAACGCCTTCGCAGATGAGCGTATTGCCGTTAGGCAAACGTTGCGAGCCGGAGATTTCGGCGGAGTAGAAGTTCGTGGGCGGATTGGCGATGTAGGTCCAACAACTTGTGCCGGGACCGTAGGCTGCGCCGGCCGCAATGGTGTAGTTGCCGCTACTGTCCACGGGCGGCACGATTTCATCGACGGTAGAATAGGCGTTGATACGGCCGATTCCGTTGTTGAAGATGAGAATATGACCGGCACCGGGACAGTTGGTGGGGATCCAGTGCGTGTGGTGCTGTTGGTAGAGCATCCGGGGCGATGTCGCGCCACGGTCATACTGCTGGGCGTAGCCCCAGCGGTAGAGGATGTCACCGCCCTTGCCGTAGCGCCCGCCCGTGTGGCCGGCGGCTTGGGCGGTCGTGAGCTGGTGATCGATTACAAACACCTCGCTGTTGTTGCGGATGCTGAGCATGATTTGGTCGAGTTGAGCGTTGTAATCAATTCCGTTCATGTGGTTCCAAAACTGCTGGACATTCCCACCGGTCCCGTTGGCATCAATCAGTTCAGGATGGGTTGCAACGACGCCATAGTTGTCCTTGCCGGCGCTGTAGTCCTGTATCATGTGGTCCCAGATGTGCCACTCCCAGACGACGGTGCCGCCGTACGGCCTGGTCGGCTGCACTTCCACCAGACCATCGAGAAGCATGTAGCCGTCAGAGGCAATACTTGGCTGCAGCAGGCCAGGATTGAAACCGGCGGCAATCACTTCGGCATACGACTTCTTCTCGGCCACGAGGAGCACGACGTTGCCGTTTGGCAAGACTTTGAAGTCATGATGCTGGATGTAATTCGTGCCGTAGTAGTCAATGGCCCACACCAGGTTGCCGAGCCAATCCTTCTCTTCGATGCGGCCGCCCTCGCCACCGCCGGTGGACGGACCGCCGCTCATGATCGCGCAGGAACGGATCAGGTGCCCGTTCTCCAGCAGGTAGGAAGAGCGGCCCGGCTCGCCGGTATTATTCCACTTGTGGACGTATTGGCCGGCGTTGTTGAGCAGGTAGGTGTTGGTGCTGTGCATGGGGGACATCAGCGTGTAGCCCGGATACGCGCTGCCCGTGTTGAGGATCAAGCCGACCGTCGGCGCGGCGTGGTCGGGACGCATGACGCGAAAGCCAACCTGGAACCAGGTTGAAGTGTCGTTGCCGTCCGGCGACGGACCGCGCGACCAGGACGGGTCGCGATTGGAGACGCGGCTGAATCCGTAGAAGCTCTGGCCGCCGCCGTTGTACCAGGTTCCGCCGCGAAGATCGCGCCACGCCATGTTTCCATGGTCTGCAAAGATGTCCCCGGTTGCGGGTCCCGGCGGGTTGGTGACGATGTTGTTGATGACACAGTTGGTGTAGTAGTCCTTGGCATACCAGTCGTTGACCCACTCCCAGACATTGCCGGCCATATCGTAGAGTCCAAAGGGATTGGAGCCGTCGCTGGTCTGATACGTGGACTGGCTGCCGGGCCAGGAGTAATCGGACTTATAACGCAATGCGCCGTTGTAGAATCCAACCGGCGTGGTGTACGGGTAGGATCCGGTCTCGAACGGGTCGCCGGAACCCTCCCAATTGGCATATGTGCCGTCGGAGTTGGAGTTCGTACCCCACGGGAACATGCAGTATGGATTGGTCAAGCCGCCGCGTCCGGCATATTCCCATTCGGCCTCGGTCGGCAGCCGGAATCCGTTCTTGGTGAAGTCGGCATTGCCGGAAGCGAGGTCATAGCACGCGTCGAAAGCATTGGTCTGGCTGAGCCAGTTGCAGTACGCGATCGCACCGAACCACAACACGCTGGTGACAGGATGCAAGTCGCGGCTATTGAGGACGACGAAGGTGCCGTTGGTGTACTGAATCCGGCTGTAGGCGGAAGCACCCCAGGTGAAGAAGTAATCGTTCGTACCGCCGACCGCGAAGACGATGTTCGAGCGCACCTCGATCAGGCCCTGCCTGAGCGCCGCGTTGAGGTAGTCGCAGTACTCGCGGCAGGTGACCGGCGTCGTGGCCATGTATAAAGGCGATATGTAGACATTGTGGAGCGGAAGCTCATCGTTCGGATGATCCGGGTCGACGAATCCGAAATGATCGCCCATGATATAACTGCCCCCAGGAATGCGGACGTACTGCGCCGTGAATGCGACCGCGGGAGTGGTGACGCTGGCGACGGTATAGGAATAGGCGCTGCCTGGCGCTCCAGCCGGTGCGGAAGTGCTGCGTCCACCTGCATCGGTCGCAGTAACCCAATACCGAACCATTGTTCCTGCCGGTTGCGCCGGAATTTGCGCCGAGTAGACGCCGTTGCTCACCAGCGTCATGCTGACGTTGCAGGACGAACTGCCGGCAGCAACGGTCCGGACGAGAATCCGGTCGAGGTCGATACGGTCATCGTCAGCGGGTCCACCGCCAGTGAATTGGATTCGCATCTTCAACCCGCTGATCAGTTCGGCGGGGGCAAGATCGTAGTGGTTCGTCTGCCAGCCGTGGCTGGTCCCGGTGAGTTCGCTCAAGCGTGTGACGTAGCCGCTCCCGGAATCAAGTTGGAGAGTCCATCCGTCTGTTCCATCCAGCGTGAAGGACTGGAGACAGAACTCGACATAGCCAGACACACCGGCGGCATTGATGGAGTTGCCTGTCGTAATCATGGCGCCGGTCAATGCATTCGTAGTTGTACCGCCCTTGTATTCCATGCCGCAGGGGTTGCCGGCACCGCAGTTGGCCTGTGTGCGTTGTTCGCAGTAGTTACCGGTGACGATCCAGGCATTGTCGCAACCCGAACCGGTCCATGGCTTTCCGGCATTTGTCGCCATCGTCTCCAAAAAAACCGTATTCGTCACACCATCGCCGGCGCCAATAGTGTAAACGAGCGTGACTGAAGCGACGGCGACGTCGTCCGTTACCTGCGCTATGACCGTTGCAGTATCGGCACTTGCGGGCGCGGCGGATATCTGCGTTACGCTGCCGATCCACGGCGGGGAGTCCGTCAGGCTTCCCTGCTGAACGGTGTATGTCTGCAGCGCGTCAACGGCCGTGTTGTCAAATGCATCCACGGCACTCACGAAGTAGCTCACCAACGTACCTGCGGCAAAGGCTGGAATGGACGCGCCGTACAACATCCCGGAGTTTGTCATGGCAACAGCATTGCTGGCGCCGCCGACCACGTAGGTCAGGGTGGCCGAAGTCACCGCCTGATTGTTTGTGATGACGGCAAGCACCAGGACAGTATTGGTGGCATACGGCGCGGCCGGATTCTGCGTTATGCCGCTGATGGACGGCGCGGAAATGTACGAGGGCGCAGTGCTCGCGATGGTGTTGGAGCCGGTGAGCGTGTGACCGGCAAAGGCGGAATGGGACGGGCTGTAGCGCGTCGCACGTCCGACCGCGTTGTAGAGCGGCCAGTTGTCGCGTTTGTAGGTGACAATCCCGTTCGTCGTGACCGGGCTGATGTACTCCCAAACGACATTGCTGGCCGGGGTGACTTCGAAACAGTGGCCTTCAGTGGCGGAACAAACGAACAGATTCCCGTTCGGCAAGCGCTGGGCGCTGCCGCCGATGTGACTGAAAAAGGCCTGATTGGCCATCGACATGAAAGTCCAGACGATCTGCTTCGAGATAAACTTCTTTTCTTTGTCGGTGTCGTGGCCGGGCGCCGACCAGCTGTTGTAACCGGCGGTCGGCGGATTCAAGTACGCCCCGCTGTCGTTGCCGCCGGCATTGAGGCAGCCGTTGACCTCGACGAGGTACGACTGCGGTGTGCTCTCGAACAAATCCTGGCCGTTGTTGAACACGAGGAAATGCCCCGCGCCCGGCGCGTTTGTCGGAATCCACGTCACCTGGCTGACGCCGCCGATCTGTTTGTTGCCCGTGGTCGACTTGGTCCAGTTGAGGGTAATCGACGGCGGACTGCCCTGGCCGTAGCGGGCCGGATCCCCGAAACGGTAGAGAAAATCCCCATTCGTGCCGGCGGCGAGCGCGATGCTGGCGGCCGGGTTGCCGGCAAGGAAAGTGTTGCCGTGATCGATTACGTAGAACTCGCCGCCTTCGACGGCGATGACGACCTGCTCCAGTGCCTGGTTGTAGTCGAGCGAAACGCTGTGCAGCCAGTCGTTGGTCAAGGTCCTGCCCGGCAGGTTCAGGTTGATACGGCCCGGTGCGTTCGAAACGCTTGCCACATAGTTGGACTTGCCCGCGTCGAGGTCCTGACAGCCGTGATCGAAGAAACACCATTCCCAGACCACGGTTCCGGCGGCATCCACCTCGACGACCGCATCCACGGTGACATCGGCGTACGAGTTGCCGGATGGATCGCAGCCCGCGGCGATGCACTGATTGGAGGAGACTGACTTGTTCGCGATGTAGAGGGTGGTGTTTGTCCCGAGCTTGGGATTGTAGATGCGCAGGAAGTCGCCGTGCGGGAAGTAATTCGTCCGGGCTTCGGTGTAAGCCCAGACATTGCTGCCGTCCCAGTCGAGTTCGACCAACGTGGTGGCGTTGGTCAGATCGAGAAGATGGCCGTTGTCGAGCAGGCGCGGGTTGGTCCCGACGGGCCACGTGTGAACGACGCGGCCCTCCATATCGAGCAGGTAGGTCATGCCCTGCGCGCCGAAAAACGTGTAGCCGTTGGTGGTCTGTTCCTTGTCCCAGTATAGCAGTTCGGTCGGTCCCTGAAACGATTCATAGGCCGGACAGGGCGCCACGGTGTTCACGAGAACGATCCCGAGGACAGTAATATATGTCCCAACATTCACTGATTCCCTCCCCTCTGTTTCACTGCGATGGCATAGCTGCAGGCAACGAAGCCGGCCTTTTCCGTCTGCGGGTCCATGGCCTGACGTGTTTGAACATAGTCGACGGTGGCTGAGTTATGGGTCACACTGACGCTGAGAAAACCCGAGTTCGGGAAAAACTCACCATGACGGTAACCGTATTCTGCCGCCTGATGAGTTTTGGAGTTGCGGTGAGCCGGTTGCGGAACGAGCTGGTACACAATCCCATCCAACTCCTGATGGGCGAAGAAATGGTCGTGTCCATGGAACACGGCGCTGACACCGGTTTCCACCAGGAGCTTGTGAATGGGCATCGCCCATCCTGGCCGGTTGGCGGCGAAGGTGTCTGTCCCGTCCTGCTCGTGTCCGCCCCACTCGAACAACGGCGCCGCTTCCGATCCGCCCCGTCCGCCTTTGTCCAGGCCGCCGACCAACTGATGGATGAAGACGAACTTGAAACCGGCATGAGATTGGCGGAGTGTCCGGGCAAGCCAGTCGTACTGCGTTTTGCCGATCGTCATGTTCCAGGGCGCGCTGCCGCCTTTGTTGCCAGTCGAGTACCAGTATGGGTCGAGCACAACAAAGAGGGCGTTGCCCCATTCCCAGGCATAGTAGTCCTGAAGTTGTCCCGCATGGCGGTTGGTCTCGGTATTGCCAGTATAGAATAAATCAGGAACGGGGTTGCTGAAGTAGTGTTTGCGCTGCTTGCAGGACCAGACGGCCAGGGCGTCGGATCCCTCCACGCCGTTCCTGCCGATCTCTTCGCCGTCATGGTTGCCTATGACCAGGAAAAGCGGGACGGAATGTCCAATCAGCCCCAGATAATAGCGCTGGGCCAGGTACTGTTTGGCTGCCTCCTCCCGTGTCGAAATCTTGCCGGTCATGAAGGTGTCGCCAAGGTCGATATGGAAATCAGGCTTGCAGGCCAGGGCATTTCTCAAGGTGAGCATGTAGAGCTCCGGCAGACAGGAGCCGTCCAGATGCGAGTCGGCCTGGACCGTAAATGTGAAGCTTGAGTCCGGGGGGCGGCGGGTGTGAAAGGTTCCGCTGCAGTTATCCGTCGGCATGGCGCTCTTCGTACCGGCATCCACCAACTGGTAGCGGCAAGCGGCATCGGGCGGAAGATTGTCCAGGATGACCTCCCGTGTTTCGCCGGGTTTCAACTCGAACGCGTCCGTCTGTTGGTCGGGTTTTCCCCCGGCTCCATAGACAATCCGCGCCTTGGCCGCCCGGCTCAGCATGACGTTGGCGGTGATCGAGCGGTCGGACGGACGGGCGAGAATGACATTGCCAGGATAGGCAGGGATGGCCGAAAGGAAGAAGGAGCGGGGATCATCACCGCGGCCGCCGGACTTCTTGTCGCCGCCCTTCTGTGCCCCTTCCCCTGCGCGGGTGCTGCACGCCAGGCTAAGGATGACAGAAAGCCAAATCAGCGTCTTCATGGCGCACTCCTCGTATTCGACACCGGGATCTCGCAGCTGAATGCGCGGACCGGGGCCGGCGCGCACCAAGACATAACAATCAGAACCAGGATGGCACGGATGGTCGCAAATCTATGGACGCGCTTGATCATGCCCGGATTCCCTATCATCAATCCGATTCCCTCAGACTGTCCGGTCGTGAGTACACCACCTTCATTTCAACAGTGGCGAGTATGCGGTCCTTCAAGGCGGCCAGCAGGATATCGCGGTTCACCTCGAACGGCTTGACGTCGAGATTGACCGGCGCCGACAGGGCATAGAGGGTGTAGACGTAGGTTTTGGCTCCCGGCCCTTTCGAGTGCGGCGGGGCATATCCGATCCGGCCGTTAATGCTGTTGTTGCCCAGGATGCCCACTTCCCTGACATTCTTTGGCAGGCTCTTTGTATCGGCCGGGATATTGTAGAGTATCCAGTACCACTTAGTCTTTCCTTCGGGATCAATGTGGTGCATGACAACGGCATAACTCTTCGTGCCTTCGGGGGCGCCGCTCCATTCCAGCGGGAGTGTGGCGCTTTCGCCATCTCCAGTGTATTCCTTCGGCAGTTGTCCGCCATCGCCCACCGCCAGACTTCTCAGCAGGAAACCCGTCTTTTCCGGCGCAGGCACGGAGCTGGACGCAGGCGCGGACGGAGTCGCACCTGGTGATGTGAAGAAGAAGTCAGAATTCGAAATGTCGGGGAGCGTATTCATCGGCGTTGAGTAGAGGTAGGCGGGGGCGCTGGTGTATCCTTCCAGGTTGCGCAGCTTCATCAGGGCGGCGCGCTGATCAACCGTCAGCGTCCGGTTCGCCTTCGTAAAGGCCATTACGTACATCCAGGAGACCTCGCCGTCCAGTTCGCCATAGCGTCGCCCGAGCGACAGCACCTTCCGACTATCGGGCTTTTCTCCCTTCAGAAACTTGCGCAGTTCGGTAGACACGGCTCGGCGCACCTCGATGATTTCTTTCAGATTCTTGCGTTGAGCGTCGGGGATGGCAGTGATGGACGCGCGTTGATCCGCGGTGAGTACTTTGAGGAAGGCTTCACCGCTGTCGCCTGTCCGCGAGGTGCTGATGTCGTAGTCCTTCTTGCCCATGGCCGGCATGTCCTTCATGTAGAAACTCCCGAAGTACGTGCCGTGCCGCTCCGGACAAAAGTACACGTCCGCGTCGACCGAGCCCGCGTACCAACTGAAGAACTCGCTGGCATAGGTCATGTAAGCCACATTGATCGACCGATCCGTGTCCCTGGGCAGCTTGTATTTGTCCATCTCCACCTCAGGCCACGTGTTGAAATCGCCGAACTTCATCTTCGCGAGGGCCGCCTTCTGCTCAGGCGTGAAGGAGGCGACAATCTGGCCGAAAACCTGCGCCCGCCGGTAACTGAGCTCGGCATCGAAGGCAAAGATGCCGCCCGTGTACTTCTTGACGGCCTCCCTGTTCAAGCCTTCGCTCCCCGCCGGGATCTCACCCTTCAACTCGCGGTAGAACGCCTTGATCAGCGGGAACCGTTTCAGGGCCAGTTCGTTGAATTGTTGGGCCTGCTCGCGTGCCAGATCTGCAAAAAGCTTCCTTTGGCTTTCCGTGAGGATTCGCAGGACATTGCCGGCCACCCGATCCAGGAACATGGGATTGTGCCCTTTGCCGGCGGCGTCAATGTCGCGCATATACTGGAATCCAAAATAGTCGCAGACCTTGCCTGGGGGGATGAACGTGTCCGGCCCGAAATCGCCCGTGACAAAGGCCAGCCCGCTGAAGGCGATCGTGCTCAACTGGGCGCGGTCGGAGATCGCCTGTTCGAGCGAGTATTGGCCCTGTGCCCGCCCGGACTGCTGCGAACGGCCCGCGTCCGGTCCTTCCGGCGGCGTGCCGCCAACGGGGCGCGCACGGCGGTCGTCGCCGTCACCCCGCTGCCGGTCCGGGGGCGGCGCCAATTCGCGCAGGCGCTCAGGGTCGAATCCGGCCGCCCGAACGGCATCACCCATGGCCGGCCCAGCCCGCATGCCAGCCTGGCGGAACGCTTCATGAATCGCTTTGGCCTGATCCGCCGTCAGGGTCTTCGGATCGTACTTCGACATGATCGCCTTCACCTGCGTTGTCTGCGCCTGTGTGAGCGATGTCGTGTCCTGCGCCGGCTGTTCCCGGCGTGCCGGCCGAGTCTCGTTCGGCCCGGGAACCTCACGCTCTTGCGCAAACGCCCGCATACCCGCCGCCACGCTCAGCCCCACCATGATGACTGCCAATTTGTTCATGCCGCACGCTCCTTTCGTTTCAGTGTCGAGAACCTTTGCATGTCCCATCCAGCTACATTCAACAAAATGCGTATTACCGCTGGGGCACGGAATAATTACGAAATCGTAATCGAGCGGGACTTGGTCTTCCATGCCGCCAGTGGTATGGTGTCCGTGATGAGAATCCTGATCGTAGAGGATGAGAAGAAACTCGCCGGGTTCATCCGCAAGGGACTCGAGGAGCAGGGCTTTACCGTTACGGTGTGCCATAACGGTGATGAAGCCTACACACTTCTGCGCGCAGAGCCCTTCGATCTGATTGTGCTCGACATCATGCTGCCCGGCCGCGACGGGCTCAGCATCCTCAAGAACCTGCGCGAACGAAAGAACACGGTCCCTGTCATCCTCGTGACGGCACGCGTCGAAAAAGTCGAGCGCGTTGAGGGGCTGAATCTCGGCGCCGACGACTATATCGCCAAGCCGTTCTACATGGACGAGTTGATCGCACGGGTGCAGGCGGTCCTGCGGCGCTCTTCCGGCGAACAGCTCAGCGTGTTGCGTGCGGGGGAGCTGACGGTCAACCTGATCACGCGCGAGGTCAGGCGCGGCAAAGGCGAGATCATTTTGCCGCCGCGCGAGTTCAGCCTGCTCGAATACCTGATGCGGTCTCCCGGCCGGGTATTCACCCGCTCCCAGATACTGGAACACGTCTGGGGCTACAGTTTCGATCCAGGCACGAATCTCGTTGATGTCTGTATCCAGCGGCTGCGTTCCCAGATCGATACAGGCCACGCTGACTCGCTCATCGAAGCCGTGCGAGGCGTCGGATACCGGTTCCGCAAAACGGAGGAGACCGTCTGATGCTGCACTCCTTCCGCCTTAAAATTGGACTGTTAAGCATGTGTCTTTCGGGCATGCTTCTGTTCGGATTCGGCTTCTTAGCCACCTCCGCGCTCAACCGGGTTGGGCTGGCCCGCATCGACCGCGAACTGCGGGCGCTGGTCGACGCCCAGGTACGAAAGATTCAGCCCGGGGGACACTGGCGGCGATTCGACGATTCGTTGCGCTCCATCTACGGAGAAGACGAATCGAAGCAGTTCGTTGTGAAAGCGACGCTTCCGAACGGCGAGCTTCTGTATGTTACGGTCGGATGGCCGCCGGAATTGCCGCAGCATTCCTTGCCACTTTCACTGGCTGCGGCACCGGCGAACGACGGTGAGGGACCGCCCATCGAGGGCGACCTCCGTCCCCCACCCCCCGGAGAAAGGGGCGGCCAGCGCCCGCGCCAGTCCGGCGAGCCGCCCTCCCGCGAGCCGCCGCCGCGGCGTCTGCCGGTGCGGGGTCCGGTCTACGCCTCCATTGGAGAACCAAATGGCGAGTGGCGAGCCATGACCATTGCCAACGAGGAAGTGACGCTCAGCATCGCGATGAACCTGTCCGGATTGCGTGCCGAAACCAGTCGTTTCCAGCGGGCCCTGCTCGTCGCCTTCCCGCTAGGGCTGCTGCTGATTGTGGCCGGGGGCTGGCTGATCGGCCATATGGCGCTGCGCCCCGTCAACCGTATCGCCCGCACGGCCGAAGCGGTCACCGCCCGCCGGCTCAATGAGCGAATTCCCGAGGAAAGAACCGACGCAGAGTTCAAACGCCTGATCGAGTTGATTAACGGCATGCTGGCGCGCCTCGAACGAAGCTTTGGGCAGGCAACGCGCTTCAGTGCGGATGCGGCCCACGAATTGAAGACGCCGCTGGCGATCCTCCAGGCGCAGACAGAACGCTGCCTGCAGCGAGCGTCGGATGGCTCGCCAGAGCAGCGTGAATATGCCGAGCAACTGGACGAGGTGCAGCGCCTGAAGGTGATCCTCGGCAAACTCTTGTTGCTCTCACAGGCCGACTCGGGACAACTGCCGGTAAGTCTCATACGCATCAACCTGGCCTACATGCTTCGTGCTGCTGCCGAGGACGCACGACTGCTTGCCCCCGACAGGAAGACGACCTTAGATGCGCCGCCGGAATTATTTTTAATGGCGGACGCAGATCTGCTGAACCAAGTCTTCCAGAATCTGGTCTCAAACGCCGTCAAATTCGGCGACACAGATGGTACAATCGAAATGGCGCTTGTTGAACGGGCCGGCCAGGCGCTCTTTACGATCTCGAACACGGGCCGCTCGATCCCCATGCAGGATCACGACAAGGTGTTCGATCGTTTCTACCGTGCCGACAAATCCCGCAGCCGCGAGATCGAAGGCACCGGCCTGGGCCTGAGTCTGGCTCGCGAAATCGCACGCGCACACGGCGGGGAACTGGTTTTGAAGCGGAGTGAAGATCACCTGACAACGTTTGAGTTGACACTCCCTCTGACCAGGTCCAATGTGCCCAGCTAATTGAGTCACAGGACTTCAAAAGGAAATGTTATGAGAATCACAACCGCTTCGAGAGTCGTGTTTCTGCTGGCAGGTTTGGCGTTTGGAATATCTGGAGGGGTTGCCATGGGTATAGAAGAGGCCGCCTATGTCGTTGAGAAGAAAGACGGCGTTTTCGAGGTGCGCCAATACGCGCCGCAGGTCGTCGCCGAGATCAGCGTGGACGGAACGTTGGAAGAAGCCGGCAACAAGGCGTTTCGCCCGCTGTTCAAATACATCTCTGGCGCGAACAATGCACAGGGAAAGATCGCCATGACCGCGCCCGTTGGACAGCAAGCCGAGGGGCGGAAGATCGCGATGACGGCGCCTGTCGGGCAAGAGGCCGTCAGCAACCAATGGGCCGTCAGATTCACAATGCCGACCAACTTCACATTGGCGACGCTTCCGTCACCGACGGACGCGCAGGTCCATCTGCGCGCCATTCCGGCGCGGCGCATGGCGGCGGTGCGTTACTCGGGCACTTGGAGCCAAAAGAGGTATGAACGCAACCTCGCCCGGTTGCGAGATTGGATGAAGACGAACGGTCTAATCGCTGCCGGTGAACCGGTCTGGGCAAGGTATGATCCGCCCTTCATGCCGTGGTTCATGCGACGGAATGAGATTCTCGTTCCAACAGAACCGGCGACCTAGACGCAGACGGTGGCAGTTTTCGGCCTTCCCGCATTCCTCCGCTCGGCCAGTGAATGTGGCGCCACAGTCGGGCAGCCATTCCGCAGTCAACTCGAAACTGTGCGCCCGCAATGCAGCCGTTTTCGCCACGTTTATGCGTTGCATTGGCATTAAAACGGTGCTAGTTTTTCGTTGTTTGTTACCAATCAATAGAAAACATATTAACTGAGCGTGAATTACGCGAAGGAGAAAACCGTATGAGCGTCCTAAAAGGTGTTCTCGATACCGTCAAGAGCAGGAATCAAGGCGAGCCGGAATTCCTGCAAGCCGTCACGGAAGTATTTGAATCCATCGCGCCGGCGGTCGAGAGGAATAAGGATTATCAAGACGCGAAAATCGTCGAACGACTCGTGGAACCGGAACGGGTCATCATATTTCGCGTGCCCTGGCTTGACGACAACGGTAAGGTGCAGGTCAATCGCGGTTTCCGCGTTCAGTTTAACAGCGCGATCGGTCCCTACAAAGGGGGACTGCGCTTCCACCCGTCGGTCAATCTCAGCATCATCAAGTTTCTCGGTTTTGAACAAATCTTTAAAAACTCATTGACGACCCTGCCAATGGGCGGCGGAAAAGGCGGAAGCGATTTCAATCCCAAGGGCAAGTCGGATAACGAGGTAATGCGTTTTTGCCAGAGTTTTATGACGGAACTGTGCCGCCATATCGGTTCCGACACGGACGTGCCGGCCGGCGATATCGGTGTTGGCGGACGTGAAGTCGGCTTCCTTTTCGGCCAGTATAAACGCTTGCGCAACGAGTTTACCGGCGTGCTTACCGGGAAAGGCTTGTCCTGGGGCGGATCGTTGATTCGCCCGGAAGCCACGGGTTACGGATCGGTGTATTTTGCCGCGGAAATGCTCAAGACGCGCGGGGAAACGCTGGCCGGCAAGGTATGCGCCGTTTCCGGTTCCGGCAATGTGGCCCAATATACGGTCGAAAAATTAAACCAGTTGGGAGCCAAGGTCGTCACCCTTTCGGACTCCAACGGTTCGATTTACGACAAGAACGGCATCGACGCGGAAAAACTCGCCTATGTGATAACGCTTAAAAATGTGCGCCGCGGCCGGATCAAGGAATATGCCGATAAATTTGGCGCCAAATACATGGATGGAAAGCGTCCCTGGAGCGTCCCCTGCGATTGCGCGTTCCCAAGCGCCACTCAAAACGAAATCGACGTTGAAGACGCCAAGACGCTTCTCAAGAACAAATGTTGCACGGTATCCGAAGGCTCCAACATGCCCAGTACCCCCGATGCGGTCGAACAGTTCCTGGCGGCCAAGATCATGTACGGGCCGGGCAAGGCCGCCAATGCCGGAGGCGTGGCAACCTCCGGGCTGGAAATGAGCCAGAATTCGATGCGTCTGTCATGGACGCGCGAAGAGGTGGATGACCGGCTCCACAAGATCATGGTGGCGATTCACAGTCAGTGTTACAACACTTCCATGGAATACGGGCAAAAAGGCAACCTTGTAATGGGCGCCAATATTGCCGGATTCGTCAAGGTGGCCGACGCGATGCTTGCCCAGGGATTGGTGTGAGATTGCGATGATGACGGCATAGGACGGGTCCCGTGGACAAGATGCAGTTAAAATTAAGCTCTGGTCTACCGGGACTCGACCATGTTTTAAGGGGGATAATGCCGGGCGATAATATCATCTGGCAGGTTGATTCCATTGACGATTATCTCCCTTTTGTAAAACCCTACGCCGCCTACGCCCGCGAAAACCGTCAAAAGCTGAATTATTTTCATTTTGCCAACCATGCCCCGCTCATAACGGAGGCGGATGGCATCGAAATCCACCATCTTCATCCCGAAAGAGGATTCGAGCCGTTCCTGGCCGAAGTTCACCGCGTCATTAACGGCGCGGGGCGGGGCGGATTGTACCTGTTCGATTGCCTTTCGGGATTGGCGCCGGATTGGTGCAGCGACCGGATGCTGGGCAATTTCTTCATGCTCACCTGCCCTTATCTCTTCGACCGCGCGGCAGTCGCCTATTTCGCCATCTTTCGCAATTATCATTCCATCCATGCCATCAAGCCCATTTCTAATACCACGCAAATTCTGATCGATGTTTACCGGCATGACGGCAAGATTTATATACACCCGCTCAAGGTTCAAAACCGTCATTCGGCCTCCATGTATATGCTTCATGTCTGGGAGGGCGACGATTTCCTGCCGGTCAAACAGAGTTGCATCATAACGGAAATACTTTCGGATGTTCCCTGGTCGCGCCTCGATTCTGCCAGCGCCTTGCTCGGGTTCTGGACGAAAACGTTTGCCGAAGCGGAAAGATGGCAGGCCGAGTTGGAGGAGCGTGGCGATTGCCAGCCCAAAGCGGACGAATATTTCAAAAGGGGGTATCCATGTAACGCAAACGCCCCCTACAGGTTGTGTTTTCTTTCGACGATCTGTCGGTAGGGCAATGGGGCGGTCTGCACGGCTTGCTCTACGAGACGATAAAACAGCAAGCCTCGTGATTGAGATGT
>CAIYGI010000189.1 GCA_903925685.1 uncultured bacterium | reverse complement strand
CTAGCCCGCTTATTTCATAGCCGAAGTGGTTTTTCGGTTTTTTCCGGCAATGGGTACGGAAAAGACGGAGGTCCGGCCGGTTTTTCGTCCTTGGCGCGGCGCAGTCGCTTTGCCGACGCCAAAACTTCGTTTTTCTGTGGTGCGCGTCGACGCTCCGCCGATCCGGCGCGAGGCGCGCGCCGGTTTTGGCGATCTGGAGTCCGCGCGACTATCCGTCGGTCGTCGCCAGCCGCATCAACCGGGCGTGACAGAGCCGAAACAGGTCCGGCCGCGGAAAGGCGCTGCTGAGTTGGATATATACCCGGCGCACGCTGACCGTCACCCGCGCGGCCACTTTCAACAATTTCAACCGGATGGTCCCGGCGGTCGCCCGTGCCAGCTCCGTGCCGTGACAGCCCAACGTCCGCAGCCGAGCGAGCAGCAGATACGCGAAGCTCGCCAGCCAGAGGCGCAATTGGTTGCTCGCCAGAAAGTGCGTGCTCAGCTTGTCGGCTTCCAAATCCAGAACCTGCTGCTTGAGGACGTTCTCCATCTCCCCGCGCGCACAGTATAACTCTTCATAGAGTCGCGCTGCCATGAAACGCGCCCGGTCCTGAGCGCCCTTGAACCCGTTGGCTGGCAAGTTCGTGACGATGAAGCGCGGATTATCGCTGCCGTTCGTCACTTCGGCCTTGCCCACGACCCGTCGCGGCCGGCTCCAGCTCTTCTGCGTCTGATACTCGAACTCGGCAAATTCCCGCACGCTGGGTGCGCCGCAGAGGCAATACCGCATGCGCGCGTTGGCCAGCGCCGGTCCCAGTTGCTCGAGCAACCGCGAGTTCCTGGCCAGCCCCAGGCAGTAGTAAACCTCCGGCTGGGTTTCGCACCAGGCCATGATTTCTTCCACGCAAAAACCGCTGTCGCCCCGCACCATGATCCGCGCCTTTTTGCAGCGCCGCCGAATCGCGGCCACGACCTTCTCGAGCGCGGGCACCACGCCGTCGGCGCCGCTTTTGTCGCTGGTGCGCAGTTGCGCCCAGAGCACCACCTCGCCGACCACGATATACAGTGGCAGATAACAATAGCCGGTATAGTAATCGTTATAGTAACGGCCCTCCTGCAAACCGTGTAACAAGTGGCCCATGCTATCGAGATCGATCACCACTTCCTTCGCGTGCTTGCGCAGGCAACGCACGCCCATTTCCAGCAGGCAGGCTTCCACCCGGACCGGATCGTGCGGCAGTTTGTGACACCGCGTCACCTTGTTGTTGGACAACTCCAACCGGTTGAGCGTCGACGGCGCGGCCAGCGGTATGCCGCGAAACTCCGGATTGAAACGCTCCACGCCCAGGGGATCGCGCTGGTCGCACGCCGTCGCCAGCAGCGGGTCACGGCGCAGTTGTTCGTGATCATTGAGGTCTTCATACCCCAGCGCCAAGCCGTAGATCCGCTGGGCCAGCAGTTGCGGCATCGTGTGATCGACAAAACGCTGATCGCGCTGGTCGCTAAAGCAGCCGGCCAGCGTGCGCGTCAGACCCAGGCCGGCATCGACCTGGCGCAGGAACAGCGCCCCACCGTCGCTGGAGAGCCGGCCGGCGGAAAAATCGACCAGCACTTTGCGGTCACCAAGATCTTGAAATTGGAACGAAGCCTGCTGACAGTCTGTCGAAGGCCGGGCATCGGTTCCTACGGAGGTTAGATGTTTCACACCAATAACTTAAGCAGGACTCGTGCCCGGTCTTCACCTCGCGTATGAAATATTCGGGCTAGG
>CAIYGI010000188.1 GCA_903925685.1 uncultured bacterium | reverse complement strand
GGGCAACCCGCATCAGGACGGGTCTGCCAAAAAAAACTACATTTTACCGTTTTTTAGCTTGCGGACGTCCACGAAACGTGTATTCTTATTTTTGTTGGAGCATTTAAGCCTGTGCTCCAAACCATTTTGCAAAAGGCTCCAGAGATTAAATCATGGCAAATCGTAAATGGAAGACTCACGGCGATCGACACGGCACTCAAGAACGAAGGCCGTACCGAACCGTATGATCTAGAACCGTGGCTTGCATCCAATCCCGAGATCATCGGAACTGACATCATGATCATTGGTCGGCAGGTCATGACGAAGTCGGGTCCCATCGACCTACTTGGGGTGGACAGCTCCGGCAACACGGTCATCATTGAGATCAAACGGGCCGAACTTCCTCGCGAAACCATGGCCCAAGCAATTGACTACGCATCAGATGTTGCTGCATGGACGGTCGAACGCTTGGGCGAAGTGTGTGCTGATTACACCAAAAAGACATTTGCGGAAGCCTTCAATGAAGCATTCCCTGATGCCGACTTGGAGAACCTGAACCTGAACAGCACACAACGCATCGTGCTCGTGGGCTTCTCCATTGAGGCGTCGCTGGAGCGCATGATCGAATGGCTGTCCGATTCATACGGCGTCAACCTGAACGCCATTGTCTTGAGCTATGTGAAAACCAAAGGTGGCGAGGAACTTCTGACCAAGACATCCGTAATCTCGGAGGAGATGGAACAGGAACGTAGGAGAAAGCAAAAGAAGTTTGAAATACCCATGTCCGACGACCCTGGCACGCATAGTCCACAGGCACTGAAAGAACACCTCTTGGACTATCTTGCTCGCGGTAGGGTCACGAACCAACGTATGCGGGACATCCTATTTCCCGTCCTGCTCACGACGAAAATCCTCAGTCGAGATCAGTTGAAAAAGGCATTCGTCGATTTTGATCCGAAATACGACGAGAACAAAGTTGGCTACTACCTCACGCTTGTTTCATCGCAACTCGGCATGACAAAGAACGACTTTCTGCGCCAAGTCGTGGCCTACGAATATCCGAGACACCACTGGGAGAAGGACAACTTCTCAATCCGAGAGCAGTATCGCGATTTGGTGAAAGAGGTCTTGGCAGCACTGAAAGACAAATGATGCGAACAGGTCGGTTGGTATGCTCGCTCCGCTAAAAACTCACAATTTGGGCGTTTGCAAAAAGAAGGAAAAGTTATGCGAAAGGGAATCAACCCGTTTACGGACAAACAGGCGATACGGGAGGCATTCGAGGAAGACGAGAAAGTCCAGCAACAGTGCGTGGTTGACGGGGATGTGATCCGATTCAAGGTGGGAGGAGGTTACAAGATAGTACTCAAGCATTGTGACACACCAGAAAAGGTGCTCGATTGGGTTGACCATCTCTGCGAGAAGTCATGGATGACCACGCGTTTGATTCAGCAATTTGTAGTTGTGGCCTGTGGCGCACATGCCATTGAATACCACGACATTACATAAGCGGACCGCGACTTGGCGCTACGCCGCGAAGCGCGGCGAGGTTCACAGTTGGTGTTCAATAATAGGAATCACGATATGAAAACAACACAGGCTTTGCTTGCCCTGACGGTCTTGCTTGCGTTCACAACTCTCTTCGATGCCGACGGCCAGACAAACATCACCCCGTCCGCCTCCCTCAAGATCCCTGGCACGAATGAGTTGACGACCAACGTTGTCGCAACGCTTCTTGACCTCACGACGATAAATGGGAAGACGTACTAGAACTTCAAAGTTTTTCGAGTTGAGCCGGACGGATTGAATATTATGCATTCGAGTGGCGTAGCCAAGGTGCCGTTTGAGGAACTACCAAAAAACATCCAACAGGAATACGGATACGATCCTGCGAAGGCAGAGTCCTTTATTCAGCAGAGAGCAAATGCACAGAATCGAGAAGCCAAATATCACGAGATGCTAAAAGTTATTGAACAAGACGCGTTCCTCGCGCAAGGAACGATTATGCAGGTGCTCGATGATGGTTTTCTGCTGAGCAACGTTCACGCGCCAAGTACTAAGAGAGTAATATTTTGGGATGGTGTAAAAACTGCGGAAGGCCATACTACCTCGCAGTTTGCCGCTTTGAACGAATCCTATAACCCGATCTTCGTCGTAGGCCATTCTGGCGGAATGGTTGATGGACAAAGCTGGAACGGTTACGTATATCCGGCCGGGACCTACGTTTACGTGACCGTTAACAAGGGACGAAAGACGGTGCGGCGATACGCCACAACCGTGGGAAAGGCCGTCGATCTCGTTAAGTGAAGCGAAAAGCGCCATGTCCACAGACACCAACTTCACATCGGCGCAACATTTCTCGCAACAGTTTAACTCGTTGCGGGCGACATTGGGTGAGGATGTAGAAGACGGCAACACCGGAAAACAGAATGTGCAAAGTGAAGACGTGTCCCCAATGGTTGACCGTGTCCCCAATGGTTGACGAGGTGGGTGCCTTGTCATGATAGGCGTCGGGATTACGATTCCAGTTGCTATCGGAATCATCCCCATAAAACTTGTATGACTGAAGGAAGTAGGCACAAGATGAAGGCTTGGTTCATGGCCACGGTGATGTTTGTGGGCCTGTCTGTTTTCGCAGATGACATTGTGACGTTCGATAGCAAGACGTATCGCAATGTCAAGGTTACAACCTCCGACCCAATAAGTATCACGGTGTCCCACTCAAGCGGGGTGGCCCGCATTCTGTTTCAAGAGATGTCGGCCGAACTCCAAAAGAAGTACGGATACGACGCTGCCAAGGCTGCGTCATATCTGGATGTGCTGAAGGCAAAACATGCGACAGAGGCCAGCAAGCAAAGCACGGATTACGCAACCCCACATGACGAAGCGACAGGCACAACCAACCAAGTTAAGAGTCACTCCATTGATTCAGACAAAGAGTTATCCAAGATTGTTGTTACCTTTGAGTGGCAGAACGGCTGGAATGAGGGACGAAAAAAACTCGTGGTCACCATTCAGAACAACTCGCAGTACGCATTTGAGGGTGCGATTTCTGTTGCAGGAAAGACCCCAAGAGACGAAACTGTAGATCAGGACACAATTCTTTTTGAAGACGGTCTGTCGCCGGACGGAAGTAGACGATTCGCTCTTTTGTGGTTCAAGAACCCAGAAGCAATCTCACGCCTTTCCTACTCGATTAAAGGGTCATTCCATGCGGCATCGGTTGCGAAGCCCTCTCTCGCATACGAAGAAATTGCCAGAGTCCAAGGTATAAACTTCACGACTTTCTTCATCTACACCTCCGCATTTGACGAGGTGTCACTACGCAAAATAGGCGAATACTATAAGGAACGGTTGAAAAGTCACGGTGGTTTCAAGCTTCTGTTCTTTAATGACAGAACAAAGACGGCGACGTCTTTCCCTATGTCCGATGTGGAGTTAAGCGCTTGGTTTGGGAGTTACGAATTCATCCAAGTGACAGACGAAACGGAATTCATTGTAAACGGCAAGCATATCAAATGATGTGCATAATCAGCCGATAGACTTTATCGGTGACAAGCGTCGGAATGTCACCGACCCGATGGGCGATAAATTATATGAAAGAACTCGGTGCAAGAATCCTTCTCAACGCAATGCGACACAAGGCACAAGACGACCGAAGGAGACTTGAAGAACTCTCGCGGTTAGTGGAACGCACCCTGCCTGCCGAGCGCAAGCGCCGCAATGCGACTGCCGGCCGCGAGATTCAGAAAACCACAGATGAATATGATGCCTGGTTTCTCGCTGAATGCCACGCAGAGGACATTTATCAGGTGGAAGTCGATTTTCCGCGGCTTCAGAGATACGCGTTAGTGGTAAGCATGATGGGCATGGTCGAAGCCAATGTGGTTGGATTCTGCAGGGCTGCTCGCAGGATTTTCGCGATTGCTGACGAATTCAATGATCTCACCCCGCGCGTAATCGCCCGGGGTGTGCAGTATCTAGAACGGTATGCCGGAGTTGACACGGCGAGATTTCGCTGCTATGTCAATCTTGCGGAAGACCTGAGCAGGGTTAGGAACTGCATCGTGCATTCTGAAGGTTCCCTCAAGAATCGGAAAGACGCAGACATGATTAAGGCGTTTGTGAAGACAATTCCGTCGCTGGTAGTTGACGACCATGACCGGCTTCTCCCCAAGCAGGGTTTTGTGGAAAACAGCACACACGAAATGCACAACTTACTCAACAGACTTCACGATGCCTTGAGGAAGAATGTGGACACACAACTGGGTAGAAAGTAGGCGGGTGGGGCATGGACAAGCGACAAATGAAATTGCTCCTGGTCAAGAGAAGCTCGAATGATAAAACGAAATGTCGCATGTCGAGACCCCGTTGCGCGATCTTTTGAGGCATAAGGCCATGGCGACAGTCATAAACCGGATCATGAAGAGGGATTGCGATGCCCAAAGTATTCGATAATGGAGTGTGTACTGAGGATTTGTTATGAATGACCATGGCGGTGATCGTGAAACCCGTGTTGCGCTGTTTCAGAAGCGCGAGATTCGTCGCACGATTCACAATAATGCGTGGTGGTTTGTCATCACGGATATCATCGCCGCCCTGACGGACGCCATTGATCCTTCCGATTATTGGAAGAAAATGCGCAAACGTGATCCTGATTTGGGCAAAGTTCTCCAAGGGGGGGGTCAATTTGTCCCCCCTTGCCCTGGAGTTCACGACGGCTGGCGGGCCTCAGAAAATCCAGTGCTGGAACACCGAGGGCATCTTCCGTCTGATCCAGCCGCCAGGAAACCGGAAATAGATTGAGCCTTTTTCAAAACTCCCGTAAGAACGGACGGGACGGAGCCCGTCCCTCGTGCGCCCGTGAGGGTGCCAAGTCAAGGAGGTGGAAGTCCTCCTCCGAGCGGTTCGCTGACCGATCGGTAGTTGAACGTAACTGCGTCTGTGAAAACGGAGGTGGAGAGCAACG
>CAIYGI010000187.1 GCA_903925685.1 uncultured bacterium | reverse complement strand
GGGCAACCCGCATCAGGACGGGTCTGCCAAAAAAAACTACATTTTACCGTTTTTTAGCTTGCGGACGTCCACGAAACGTGTATTCTTATTTTTGTTGGAGCATTTAAGCCTGTGCTCCAAACCATTTTGCAAAAGGCTCCATATACCAGGAGCGCCTGCAATCTTTTGCCCACCTCCCAAATCAAGGGCATTTCATGCGCTACTTGTTGAACCAAAACAGGCCAAACTACAGGCCCACGCGGCGCAGCCGCGCGGCTACGCGGGTGCGGTGGGCCACGGGGCAGACGAAGAGCCACGCCTTCACAGGCGCGGTTACGAGGGAGGGCGGGAGGTCAAGGTTTGAGGGTCGAGGGCCGAGGGAGTACGAAGACATGTCGGGCATCGGGCCGAATGGAAACGCCGGATCGTGCCGTATCCGTTGTGAATGTTGCTGCGTGGCCTCCCTGGCCGTTTGCCCTTCGGGGCCGCCCGTTGGGTGGCCTTGCGGCTACGGGTGAAGTCACGGGTGAAGTCGCAGGTGAAGTCACGGGCGAAGTCCGCCGACTATTGGACGCCCTGAAAGGGGAGTCTCTTGGCCGGACAGAACTGCAACTGGCGCTCAGACTGAAGGGGCAAGCGAACTTCAGGGATCGGTATTTGCTTCCGGCACTGGCCGCCGGCCTGATCGAGATGACCATCCCCGGGAAGCCCAACAGCCGCCTACAGAAGTATCGGCTCACGCCGAAGGGTGCGGCTCAGGCGAAGGGACAGAGTCCCAGGGCGTAAGGGGCGGTATCCGATACGGCGTGTGGATCGGCCGTGAAACGATCGAATTTGTCACGGCACCATTCGCCGAAGGTTTCAGCGGAAAACTGACCAATTAATTCGTCAATCACGACTTGGCTCCTGGTGGCGCATTTGGGCGGGAGGAACGGTCATAAAATTCGTTTGCCGGGCGGCATGGGTCCACGCCCATGGTGACCGGTTTGAATAAGCGCGTTCATGGGGCAGAGTCTGGCATGATTTGTCAGAAACGCAAGCACGGCGAAGACTCTGTCGGGATTGGTGAGTGATTTGTTGGCTGTTAAGATGGTGGAAGCCAGTGGTCATAGGTGTTGACGTGGTGCGACCGTTGTCGTCAGGTTCCTTGGTTGTGCGATGTTTAGGATGGTTGCGGCAGCACGTCGTGCCACGTTTCCGCCGCGACCAAGGGTTGACACCTCCGCCCAGGCACGAGTCGCCCTGGGCATTCTGCAAGATCGTCCGCCTGCGCGCTGTTCGCGGGTTTGCTTGCCGCCGCCATCCGAATGCCGACCGACGGGCCGTTTGTGCGCCGAAAAGGTACTTGACCCTTGCGAATCGTTGTGACAGTTTTGCGACAGTTTTCGTTGCCTAAAACCGCCCTTTGGGGCCGTTATGCGCCACTTGGCCGATTGCGGTATTTAGCCCGTAAACACGTATATCGATCAATGTTTACGGGGTATTTAGACTGGAGGCGCGAACCGGAATTGAACCGGTGTACGAGGTTTTGCAGACCTCTGCCTAACCACTCGGCCATCGCGCCATATAAAATGCAAATAAACGCGCCCGCCCGCCAGACTGCGTGGCGGCGAGCGAGCGCGATTTAACCGGGTGCTACGCCTTCGCTTTGGTAACGGTACGCGCGGCGGCGGCTCTGCGCTTGTTGTACCGATTCCGTCGAACGCGTTTCACGCGAGCTCTAAGTTGTTGTCCCATGGGGAAAAGCAATACCAGCTCCGGCTGCCGCCGTCAACAAAATAGCGCGGAAACTTGACTCCCGCAGTCCATTTCGCTATTTTATCTGATCTTTTACGCAGTACGGAGGGGTGGCAGAGCCTGGTTGAACGCGCATGACTCGAAATCATGTTTGTCCGCAAGGGCAACGGGGGTTCGAATCCCTCCCCCTCCGCCAATAAATCGCGCATTTCCGTTGGAGCGCCTCTGGCGCGATAACGCGGAACCGAGCGCATGGGATGCGGGATCGCGTCGAGGCCCCGCAGGACAGGACAGGCGGCGGCGCGGAAGCGGCGACGCCCCGGGCCGGGGCGTAGGCGGTGCGGTTGTGGTACGACCCTAAGCCACCACTACCACCAACTACGCCCCCAAACCTACGCCGCCACTCGCGCCCCTGCACCACTCAACGTCGGACACCGTTCATCTGGCCCCCAATACCAGAATCTCCACCCCTCCCAGCAGCCCGTACCCGCCTTTCTTCTTGGCAGCCCCCAACGCCGCATTCATCACAGCAAACCACTCGTCGCCAAGGTAATCGGTGATCAGCCCGTGCCGGGAATGGAAGAACCCTCCGGAAAACCCGACGCGAAGCATGTCCTCCATCTGCCTCGCCGCCTCCTCAGGAGCGATCTTGTCGTTAATCGCCCAAAAAAGCGCCGGACGGAACGACGTCTCCACGTCTCTAAACTTATTCTTGTCCATGATGAGATCTCAAAGGGAGGATCGTGCCGGCCAAAGCGGCGGGGTGAGAATGGTTTCGGGCAGGGCGGGCACCACGGCGTCAATGGCGGACAGCAAGTCGATGGGCAACGGGCCGCGGTCGAAGAACGCCACGTTCTCATGGATCTGGGCAACGGTTTCAACGCCGACAAGCACGCAGGTGACGCCCTCTTTGGCCAGCATGTAACGCACCGCAAGTTCGGCGAGCGTCATGCCGGCTTCCCTGGCGATCGTGGCCAGTCGCCGGCGGACGGGCACCACGTCACGCAAAACCCGCGGGATGAGATCCTCCGGCATCGCCAGCAATCCCTGCAAGTAGACGCTGCGGATGAACACCGCCACATTGCGCGTTGCCGCCTCCCGGAAGACCCCGCTGTCCTGATGCCGCCGGTCGAGCACGTTCCCAGGCAACTGCAGGGCAGCCGCATGTCCGGCCGCGACAAATTCCTGCGCCCGCCCGGGGCGATTGTCGCAGGATACGCCGGCATGCCGCAGCCAGCCGCGGGCCCTGAGCTGTTCGAGCACGTCCAGATGCACGCCATCGGTTTCATGGTGAAACAGCACCAGCGGCAGGCACTCGATTCCGAGCCGTCGGCGGGAGTCCGCCACCGATTGTTCGATCGTCCGGGCGGTCAGAGCCTTGTCCGCCAGCACTTCGGAAGAGAGGGCGCGCACTTTGGTCACCACCATGACGCGATCCAGCAAGCCGAGTTCCCGCAGCGCCCGGCCCAGCACTTCCTCGCTGGTGCCGTAGGCGGCTGCCGTGTCGAAGCAGTTGACTCCACCCGCTACTGCTGCGGCTATGATCGCGACAACGTCTTGGTAGCTCGGCTGGCCCGTGCGGTTGGCAACGCCGTAGGGTAGACCGAATTGAACCGTTCCCAACATCAAGCGGGACAGTCGATACTCTTTCCAGGGTGTGGTCTGCATGGGGTTCCTTCGTCTTTTTACTTCGCCGTGTACCCACCATCCACCGGGATGTTCGTCCCGGTCACATACAGGGACGCATCCGAGGCGAGAAACACGATGATCCCCATCAGGTCAGTGTCGTTGGCCAGGCGACCCAGGCAGGTGCGTTCGCTGTAATTCCTCACAAACGCCTCCGGATGGTTTTCCGACAGCAACCCGCCAGGGTGGACGCAGTTGACGCGGATCTTGCGCGGACCGTAGTAACTTGCGCAGAAGCGGGTCAGGTTGACCATCCCGCCCTTGTGGAAGAAATAGTCGGGATACCACCCGTTCATGTCCGTGCCGCGGTAGTTCAGGGGCTCAAGACCCACCAACCCCATCATGGAACCGATATTGATGATCGAGCCGCCGTCGGCCATCACCTCCCCCAGGGCGCGGGTGACCAGGATCAGTCCCGTGCCGTTCACCCGCATACTCTCGTCGATGGCCGCCGCGTCGTCGAAATAGCCCTTCTTCACCGGCCGAGCCACGGCATTATTGACGAGAATGTGCAGTTTGCCGTTCTCCCGCACGATCGTGTCGCGAACGGCGAAAATGGACGGCTCATCGGCCTGATCCAGTCGCAGGGCGCGCACATCATGCCCCAACGCCCGATGTTCCGCCGCGAGTTTTTCCAGCGCCTCGAGATTGCGGGATGCAATGTAAGTCCGCGCCCCGGCCTCCGCCAGCGCCTGTACGATCTGACGGCCGTACAAGCCCGCACCGCCTGTCACAAGGGCCGTCTTGTTCTTGAGGGAGAAGGTATCAATAATGCTCATATCACACTCCATTTTGTCGACACAGTCGTTCACGTCTCACGTTTCAACCACAAACAGGCGATTCGCCACGTTTTCCAAACGAACCACCCGAGAGTAATGGTGAACCTTGATGCCCGGCTCCACAGGTGTTGGCGCGCAGACCAGGAATTCCGCCCAATCCTTGCTGTTGTGCGCCACAAAGGCGAGTTGCATGGCCTTGATCAACGGCGTCACGCCAGCATCCAATTCTGGCAGCAGCACCGGCCCCGTGTCCACCTGATAGTACCGCTCCCGTTCGCTGAAATTTACGGTCTTGACCGGATACTCCAGCAGCACGCGGAAGCCGTTCGTCTCATACTCCGTCTGCGCCACCACCGGCGCATTCGTGGACAGAGCCTCCACAATCGCCTCGATGTTTTCCAGCAGGCGTCCGGGGCGCGTCACCCGCTCGATCCCATAGCGGTCGAAGCACGCCACCGGATCGTCCAACTGCCGCTCCGGTTGAGCGCCCAGTGTCGGGGGATGGCGCATGACCCCTTTCTCCGCCTTGTCCCATCGCTTGACGATCAGGAACTCATCGCAGGCGGCGATCATGCACATGTCGGCAGGCGGATTGTGCCACACGTCACGCTCAACCCAAACCTGCTCGGTTTGGCAGGACGCGGTGAGCACATACTCCCGCTCCAGACCAGTGGCCGGATCGGTCAGCACGGCCCGCGCGTCCAGCGATGCACGTACATTATTGAGGGTCATGGGCAGTGGCCGCGACACGGTCAGCACGGCCTTTTTAGTCGTGTCAATGCGCCACCGCACACAGGACCGTTCAAAGTCGGTAACCACGAGCGTCTTCTCCATCTTTGTTCCCTGCTTTCGTGTCGCTTTCATCCGCCGATGCCTGCCTGTTGTCAACGGACAAACCACCGGAGCGGATGTCGCCCCTCGCTTTTCCCGAATTTCAACGTGTACGGATCGCACAACCAGCGGGCGACAAAGCCGTCGGTTCTGGGCATCAGCCAGCCGAAGTCCCACCCCCGACTTTCGTAACCCAGTGGAATACTCGGCTTGACCCGCACCGCCGGCTGGGCGCCGGCGCAGAAAATCCGTCGCTCGGTACTGTAGTAGCCCGGACCGGTGTGGACGAACACCTCGTGGTCCATGTCGCCGCCCAACTCCGCACACAGGCCGCGAATGCCGACCTTGATCTCCGCACCTTCACAGAACGCCGCGATCAGCGCGTCCAGCGATCCGGCGGTCACCCGCCCATCGGCCTCGTGCGCAAGCACCTCCTGCCATTCGTCGCGGACAAAATAGCGGAAGACTTCGAAGTCATAGATGAAATTGCTGCTCGGCGCGTTCGTGCCTGAATCCCACGCGTCGAGTTGGTGGTACTTTGGCATGTCGCTGTGATCGTCCAGGGGCGACGGCCCGGGCTGTCCCGAAACCGGCACGCCGTCCAGATGCGGACGGGCGATGGCCTGCCTGCCGTTCTCGTTGTACAGGAAGAACGACATGGACGGTCGCGACCCGAATCCGTCCGGAACGCCGATCGGCATCCGCAAGTTCATGATCCCCGCCACCCAGCGGTCATCGATGAGATAGGCGACACGAAAGTCGCTGACCTCCCGAATGATCTCGGCATTCGCCGAACCGGGTTGGATGTGTTCGTTGTGCCGGAATTCCGTGTAAATTCGCAGGTCGGCGCCACACCGGATGGCCGACCGGAGCGCCGCTTGACTACCCGCGACCACGGCTCGGTCGTGGTTCAACTCCAGGACATTTTTCCAGGTATTGATGACACTCATTTCGCCTGGCCGCCATAAATGCTCTTGCTCTCCGCCACCGGCCTCTTACTGAATTCCGCCATGATCCCCTTGCAATACTGCGACAATCCCACCACGTCGGCGCCCATGGACACGAACCGGTAGCCGAGCCCGATCAACTCATCGAGGTTGGCTGCGGAGCCAACCGTGCCGGCGAATTTGCCGTGGGCCACGGCGGCCTCGGCCACGCGGCGGCGGGCGTCGAGCAACCGGGGATGGTCCCAGACACCCGGCGCGCCGATGCCGTGGCTGAAATCGCCGGGACCGAAGAAGAGCATGTCGATCCCCGGCAACGCCGCAATGGCGTCCAGTTCCGCCAGCGGCTCCGGGTCCTCGATCTGCACCACCACGAACCGCTGCTCGTTCGCCTGTTTCAGGTATTCGATGAACTCAACGCCGCAGTAGGCGCCGTCGGCATTGCCGCCATCCACCGGGCGGCGGCCGACCGGGTGGAACCGCGTCATGCGCACTACAGCCTGCGCGTCGGCCAGGCTCATGACATGCGGCACCATGATCCCGGCGGCGTCCATCTCGAGCGGCCGGATATAGTCGCTGTAACTGCCGCGCGGCACGCGCACCATCACGTCGACGTTCTGGCTTTTGGCGGCCCAGATCCCTTTTTCGATCACCGCCAGATCGTTGGGCACGTGTTCCATGTCCGGCCACAGACAGTCAAAGCCCGCCATTGCCGCAATTTCCATGGCGCGCGCGTCGGCCAGGTTGAGTTTGAAGCAACTCGCCACCTGCCCCGCCCGCAGTTTAGCCAGCACGCGGCTGGGACGCATCTTTTGGGTGCTCATTTCGTTTCTTCCTTTCAAGTGCTGATGAATACGGATTGAGGCTCTTGCAAAACCCCCTCTTCGCCGGACGCAGCACCTACCGCGCCCGACACCGACAAGTTAGCAAAACAGCCGCGCTTTGTCTGCCTGCCAACCTTTTCAGGTTCAGTGCATTTCGACGGACACGGAACCCACGCCGCCCAGATAGTAGTGAAAATGCACGTTCGGATGGTCGGCCAGTAGCGACATCGGTACGCTCGCGTCGGGAATCCGTTTGGCGATCATCAGCGCGCTCAAGCGCATGCCAAACGGATTGTCGTGATGGCCAGGATGCCAGATCGAGACCTTCTCCGCTTTCCACGTCTCGACCGGGCCGACTGTGGCCGCCCGGACAGGCACCAGCGCAACGTTGCCGCCGCCGCTGGTGCGCGCATTTTGGATGATTGTCACCGGATGCAGATCCACGACGCGGGTAGTGAGTTGCCGGTACTGGGCCGGTGTGGGCGGGGCATCCTTGTATTTGCCTTCCCGCTTGAGCGGGTCGTTGAACGCCCAGTGTTTGATCTCACCCTGGCCGCCTTGCATGACCACGCAACGGACTTGATCGTAACTTTTCGAGTAGGCGCTGAAGGCGCCGGTCGGAAAATGCAGGTGCTCCGCCGGCATCAGTAGTTTTTTGTCGATCCGATTGAAGCACATTTCCTTGTCGCACTTGGCAAACGACAAGGGATGCGACTCGGCCGCCGTCCGCCCGTTGATCACCCACTCGTCCATGCCCCAGAAGTGGGCGTGACGGAGATTCAGTCCAGTGGCATTGACGATGCGCGCGACAAGCGGCAACTGTTCCGTCGGTCCGACCGGTCCGCAAACGCCGGCGGGATTGTCGGCGGTGGCTTGTCGCCAAGCGTCGATATATTCCAGCGCCTCGGCGCAATAGAATTCCTCCAGCGTGTCGTAGAAACTGACCTTGAAACCCGGGCGGGCAAGCTGTCGCAAGTCCCGGACCGTGAGTTCCGCGGCGGCGTCGAGGATGTCCTGCTCCAGCGTGGTGTAATCCCACCAGCCGGGCGCAAGTTTACTGATTCGTCGAGGCATGATAATCTCTTTTCAGTAATTCAGATGTTGCCGTAACCGTCCGGCACGATCACCTGCCGCAACGCGGCGTGCAGTCCGGCCGGCATCGCACGATACACCGCCACCGGCGCGTCGTAACGGTTCCTTCCTCCATTTGTTTAGAGTGTCAATCGGACACGCTCATGGGTTTTCCATGATCGGAAAGCGGCGGCGCACACGGCGACGGAGACGATGGCGGAAGCGGCCGGGCTTTCCGGCGCACGACGGCCAGCTACCGCGTCAATAAAGGCCCGATGTTCTTCCCGATACATGTCGTCCCGCGCGAAGGGAATGATTTCGGAGCGCGTCGCCGCATCTTTTCGCGTTCCGATCGTCAGGACACCCTTGTCCGCCTGGATATCCAGCGCGAGCCAGCCGTCGGAGCCTACAACTTCATAGGTGTGGCATCCTGGTTCCTGAATGTAATTGAGATGGATGGAGGCCAGCAGCCCGGATGCGTACTCGCAGTTCATCATGACGATATTCGGGTTGGAACTAAGCGGCAGGTCTCCCGCCTGGACCGCGGAAGCGTAAACATATTCCGGCTTTTCCCCGGTCAGCCAGTAGAAGATATCGGGTTGGTGCGCATAATCCATAATGAGCGCGCCTTCGACCTCAGCCTGATAGCGCGAGCCGGAATTCACCAGCGTGGCGTAGGTTCCGACGCGGGCGTGAAGATGCAGGACTTGCCCCACGATTCCCGCGCTGAATGTTTTTTTTACGGCGGCGAGACAGGGATTGAAATGCAGATTGAACCCTATGACCAGCGTTTTGCCGGTCCGTTCCGCGGCTTTCTTCATTTTTCTGGCGTCGTCCAACTTGTCGCTCATGGGTTTTTCGCAGAGGGTATCTATGCCGGACTCCAACGCCGCTATTGCCTGTTGTGCATGCAGGGCGTGGGGCGTGGCTATCAACAGCAATAAATCACCCCGGTCAGGTTCAAGTCAATCATGGCGGCGATATTGTCCGTGCTGTTTTCGAGGAAATTCCCGGATGCCTTCGTCGAGCCGCCGCCGGCGTTGTTGACCAGAATGTCTAGTCGCCCTTTCCACTCCATGACACGCGCGAACGCTTTGGCGACGCTCCGCGGATCGGTGTGGTCCAGCGCCAGCGGCAGGACTTCCGTGCCATATTTCCCCGACAGAACCGCGGCGGATTTTTCCGCCTTCCCGATATCCCGGGAGCTTATCGCCAGGTCGGCTCCCGCCGCCGCCAGCGCTTCCGCGGCGTCAAAACCCAGATGGACGGCCCCGCCCGTGACCATTGCAATTTTACCATTAAGACCGAACATGGCTTCGATTTCCCCGGTCATTTCTCTTGTCCTCGCTCTCAGCCGTTCATGCAGTTCAATTATGTTCAGAACGATGATAGCATCCGGCTCGGTGATCGCCTCTGTCACGTATGCGGCGCCTGCGTCATCCCTATTCAGGCCCAGCAAAGGAATCTTGTATAGAAGATATTGCGCCAAAGTCAAACTGTTTTGGACCCCGCAGGTTTCAGTCGCGACTGCCAAGGACTACTTCGTCGACAACGAGCCGTTTCTGTCGCAAGTGGATTGCTTTGGCAGCCCGCCCAGGTGGAGCTTGGCCGCAAAGGGACATTCCGCCAACGCGCCCTCGTCATAGCCGTTGAAAATGGCGGCAAAGGAATACGGATGCCCGTTGCCTTCGTTCAACCCCATGATGCCAAGTTTTAACATGCTGTCAGCCATTCCGATGAGCCTTTTGCAAAACTCCTAAATTGGCCTGAATTACGAGGTGTGCGGGGTTGACCTTGTCGGACGGGGGGCGGGGTGCCGCTTGATGGGCAGCGGTATTGCGCGTTGGGCGGTCAGCGGTTCAGCGGACTTCAGTCG
>CAIYGI010000186.1 GCA_903925685.1 uncultured bacterium | reverse complement strand
TGAATATCAGACTGCCTTGAACCCAAGAAAGTGTCCCCAGTAAACGGAACGAAAAAAACCGGCCATTTCGCGCGCATCTTGTTGATTATCAATGGTTTGCGCATGTATGGAGCATCGAAAAGACGCTGGAACTTCGGTTTAAAGTTTACCAACACCTTACGCGCGCGAGTGGAACAATCCCTTCCACCTACCACCTTCCACCTTCCACCTTACTCACGCGCGCGGGTGGAACTGGCGGTGCACGGCCATCAGGCGCTGGCCGTCCACATGGGTATAGATTTGCGTCGTGGCGATGTCGGCGTGGCCGAGCATTTCCTGGATCAGCCGCAGCGGCGCGCCATTGGCCAGCAGGTGGCTGGCGAAGGAATGGCGCAGCGTGTGCGGCGTCACGCGTGCCGTCAAGCCAGCCGCGCGGGTGTAACCTTTGATCAGCCACCAGACGGTCTTGCGGCTCAACTTGCGCCCGCGGTTGGTGAGGAAGAGCTCGCGCGCGCCGCCTGTTTTGACAAAACGAGGACGGGCTTCGGACAGGTATTGCGTGACGCGCTGCCTGGCCGTTTCTCCGAATGGCACAACGCGCATCTTGTTGCCCTTGCCCAGCACCCGCAGATAGCCGGCGTCGAGGTGCAGGTCTTCCAGCGGCAAATCGGCCAGTTCCGAGACACGCATTCCGGTGGCATACAGCAGTTCCAGCAACGCCCGGTCGCGTAGATGGCGCGGATCGTCCCCCGTCGGCGCCGCGAGCAGACGGTCCACTTCGCGTAGGCTCAGTGTGCCGGGAAGCAGTTTCCAAATCTTGGGTGCATCCATGACGTCGGTCACGTTGCGTTCGAGCATGCCTTCCTGCACGAGGTAGCGCAGAAAGACCTTGAGCGCGACCAGGCGGCGGGAGAGGGTGTTGACCGCCAGTCCGTGGGCCTTGCCGTCGTGCAGCGCGTCCACGATCGTTTCGCGGCGAAGATCGGCCGGACGATCCACCCCGCGCGTAAGGAAGAAGTCGGCGAAGGCGAAGAGATCGTGGCCGTAGGCGGCGCGGGTATTGGGGCTCAGCCCGCACTCCAGCGTCAGGTAGTCGAGAAATTGTTCAATCAGCGGCCGCATGTCGGCACACTCCCAGACACAATCAACGACATGCCGGGGGCAGGTTGGTGACGGCGGCGGGGTTGGCGGGGGTATCGCCGGCGGTAAACCCCGCCTCGGCGATGACGGCCTCGATATTCTTGCGCGCCAGACGCATGCTGTCGTAGGTCACGATCACAGCCCCGGGGGAGAATATAAGCTTGTCCGCCTGCACACCTTCCGTGCGCTTCAACGCCTCGCGAATCACCTCTTCGCATGCAGCGTTTTTGACGCCGGTGACAGGCAACGTATAGGTGCGAACATCGGCCTGCCGACAGGCGCAAGCGATTCCCGCCACCACCACCAACACCCATATCGAACGCATGAAATTCATGTAGGATAATTTGCCATATCACCCGTCCGTCTGGCAAGCACAATGGGTTCGGATTGACCGTTTCAGTCTGGCCCCCTAGTATCCCCGCGATGCACGATACGCCTTCAGAGACAATCCCGACGGCGCGGCGGCGCGGACGCCTGAGCCGCGAGTCGCAGCGCATGCTGTTTTTGGGTCTGGCAACCGCGGCTGTCATGGTGGCGCTGCATGCCACGCCGCTGCGCCACCAGGTGACGGATTTTCAAAGTTGGAAGCAGGTTCTACGGGACACCGGCGCCGCCGCACCGCTGATATTTTTCGCCATCAACACGCTGGCGGTCGCCGTGGGCGTCCCGCGCCTGGCGCTGTGCGCGATCGCCGGCATGCTGTTCGGTTTCGAACGCGGCCTGTGCCCGGCCCACTTCGGCGGGCTGGCAGGCTCCTACCTGACCTTCCTCTTTGCCCGCTGGGGCGGACGCGCCTGGGTGCAACGGCGGCTTCAGCGACACGCGCGTTTGCACGGCCTTTTTCAACATCCCACCATGCTGGGGATCGTGCTGATCCGCCAGATGCCGGTCGCCGGGATCATAATCAACCTGCTGCTCGGCATGACCAACGTGCGGCAGCGCATATTCCTGGCGGGCTCTTTTTTAGGCATGCTGCCGGCTAGTCTGGCGGTCACGCTGGTTGGCAGCGGATTGGGGAAGGCGACATGGACGCAGGCCGCCATGCAAATAGGCGCCGCCATGCTGCTCCTCGCGCTGGCCGCCTGGCTGGCGCTGCTGGCTCGGCGGAGAGTGGCGGCTACTTAGGTGAATGGTGTTCAGTGTTCAGGGCCTTTCCCGAACACCGAACACCTCCTTCGAAAACCTTTCCTTGAATTTCCCGGCTAACCGGATCATTCTGGTGCCGATGAAAACCACAGCTTTGCGGCTCTATGGAAAAAACGATTTGCGACTGGAAACCTTCGACCTGCCGGAAATGGGCGAAGACGAAATTCTGGCCGAGATCGTGACCAATTCGATCTGCATGTCGGACCACAAGGCGGCCGAGCAGGGCGCCGACCACAAGCGCGTGCCCAAGGATGTCAACGAAAAGCCGATCATCATCTCGCACGAGTTCGCCGGTTACATTCGCGCCGTGGGAAGCAAATGGGCCGGACAATTCGCGCCTGCGCAGAAGTTCTCGATTCAGCCAGCGCTCGGTTACAAGGGTTCGCTGAACGCGCCGGGTTATTCCTTCCGCTGGATTGGCGGCATGGCCGGTTTCGTCGTTGTGCCCGCCATGGTCATGGAGATGGACTGCCTGCTCAAATACACCGGCGACGCGTTTTACAAGGCTTCGCTGAGCGAACCGATGTCCTGCATCGTCGGCGCCTGCCACGCCCAGTACCATACCCGCATCGGCAGCTATCAGCATCTGATGGGGATCGTGGAAGACGGCGACTGCGCCCTGCTGGCGGCGGCGGGACCGATGGGGCTCGGTTGCATAGACTATCTTATTCACGGACCGCGCCGGCCGCGCCTGCTCGTCGTGACCGACATTGACCAGGCACGCCTCGATCGCGCGGCGCAGCTCATGACATCGGGCGATGCCTCCAACCATGGGGTAAAACTGCTCTACGTCAACACCGCCAATGCCGCCGACGCGCTTGCCCATTTACGCGGCCTGACAAAGCAGGGATTCGACGATGTCTTCGCCTTCGCGCCGGTGGCGCCGGTGATCGAGCAGGCCGATGCGCTGCTGGGCCGTAACGGCTGCCTCAACTTCTTCGCCGGGCCGAGCCGGACCGATTTCGCGGCCAAGCTGAATTTCTACAACGTCCATTACGCCGAGACCCATATCGTGGGCACCTCCGGCGGCAATACCGACGACATGCGCGAGGCCTTGGCCCTCATGTCGGCCGGACGCATCAATCCCTCGGCCATGATTACGCATGTCGGCGGCATTACCGCGGCGCGCGAGGCGATATTGAATCTGCCGTCGATACCAGGCGGTAAAAAGCTGATCTATACCCAGTACGATTTGCCGTTGACCGCAATTACCGACTTTGCGGCGGCTGGTCAGACCCAGCCGCTTTTCGCCGAACTGGCACGCCTCTGCGCGGCGCACAACGGGCTCTGGAATCCCGAGGCCGAGAACTTTCTGCTCGCGAATGGCCCCAAATTAACCGCGGTTTAGTGCCGGTCGTCCAGTGAACTACGTTCGGATGCTTGCCGGAGTCTGGCTAACGCGCCTTCCTCGTGCCGCTTAAGCCTGGCAAGTTCGTCCGCCGGAAGATGCGTCGTTGCCCCGCAAAAAGTCAGCCCGGTTTTCGGAAACTCACGCTCGAAAAGAAAGCTCGCGCGGAGAACGTGAAAGTCGGAGGTAACCACAATCAGGTCGGTAATGCCGTGACGTTCCACAAGCGGCCGGCATAACCGGGCGTCTTCCACCGTGTTGGCGCTCTCCACGCACTCCAGAATATCGCCCGCCGGAACCCCGTGGGACTCCAGATACTTCCCAGTGTAGTATCCATGCGGCTGCACCGTGGTGTTGAAATGCTCGCCCCACCCGCCCGTGGGGATGATTCTGGCGCCCGGCGTTCGCCTGTATTCCGCCAATCCCCGCTGGCAGCGCTCGATGGCGATGGTCGAGAGATTGCCCTGCGCGTCATTCGGCGAGCCCAGTACGATAATGGCCGTTTTATTCATTCGCGGCCAATGAATTATGGCTTATACGGTCCAAGGAAACGTTTGCCATCGAAGTGAATTACGTGGTCCGGGGCTTCTGCAATCCACGCCTCCGTCTCCCACGCGATTTCCGGCGCGTATTTCCTGAACGTTTGCCGATCGAGAAATGCCGTGACATAGACGATTTCCGCCGTGCAATCCTTCGTCAGTTCACGGAGTTGCTCATGTCGCAACTTGGATATTGGACCGGAACTGTGAACTGCCTCGATCAAAAACAACCAGTTCTTCTGCTCGCTGTACGCGACGATGTCTGGTAACTCTTCATGAGCCAGTTCGAAGAACTGGAGACGCTTCAGTTGAGTTGCGTCCAAATGCAGGAATTTGTTGGCAGTATCGCCCACATAGAGGATTTTCGATCCTTCGCCGTACCGGGGCAGAAAGTCTTCGATTACGGACTTCTGCAATTGATTGTGTTTCCCTTTGGTGAGTTGTAACACCACTCCAGACGGAAGCGTGACTGGGATCAGACTCATCGGTCGAGTGTCGTCGAGTCTCTCGCCGAGGGTCTCGCGACCGGAAAGGAAGTCCGCCACATCGGATTCCCACCCGTCCGTTCCATATGCTCTCACTGTCGGAGCATAGGCGGGACTGAGCGCATATGCCCGTGTCGGGTTGTTTGTTGAGGCGTCTGGATTGTTCGCGCTCTTGAGAATAATGCCCGCCACAGTAGGCAGTTTAAGATCCTTCCTGCGAATATCGTCATACGATCCGCTGGAGATGTCTTCCTCAAAGTGCGAGTTGACATACTCAATGATCTGTCGGCTTGTAAGAACCCGGCCTGACGATGAGTCCTTGACTGTGCTCCAAACACCCGGCTTGCGAACATCGCAAACAGCAAGAAACGCCATTGCCATTTTCTCGAGTCTCCGCTCCGACAAACCTTGGAATGGAATTCCGAGTGCCGCGAGGATGTGCAGAGCCTCGTTGACCACCCGCTCCGTTTGTCGCTTCTTCCCTTGAAGTTTCACAAACTGCGTCATGTATTTCTCCTTCGGCTCGTGTACCAGACTTAGCTCAAGTTGCGACGGCAGGTTCCTGTAAAGAGTTTCCGAAGGCGAAAGCCGTTCCTTTGTATTCAGATACTCGCGGACAGCGCCAGCCAGATGAAACGCCAACATCGGGGGTACGGCATTTCCGATCTGAGTGAACACCTCCGTCTCCGTTCCCTCAAATTGGAACCAATCCGGAAAAGATTGCAGACGTGCTGCCTCACGCGGCAGGATACGTCTCCGCCTGCCATCAGGAAGCCGGATTCTGTGCATATCCGAAGTCGCTCCGGCAAGATTGCGACAGGTGAGCGTACGGGCTGGCTCGTCAAGATGCAGATCGCGTGGCGTGACACAGGAGGAAGCCGCCTCGTACCGTGCAATATACTCATCCATACTCTTTGTAAGAAAACGCGATTCCGGCGGTGCAGTCATCGCCAAACCGCCAAGAGCTTCAACGGCAGTCACACGTTTCGCACATGGTTTGGGAAATGAAAAAACGCCCCGATGCCCCGCGACTATCAGGCGCTCACGCCGCTGAGGCACACCGTAATCCACGGCATTAAGCAACTGATATTCCATGACGTACCCTAACTTTTTCAGTTTCTGAAGAATCTCGTCGAAGTATGGTTTACTTCGGTAAATTAAACCGCGGACATTTTCGAAGAGGAATATGTCTGGATTCAACCGCCGGACGGCCTCAATGAACACTGGGAAACCATTCCGGGAGTCGCTCAATCCATTCTGATTGCCGATAACACTGAAGGGTTGGCAAGGAGGACCACCGATCAAGACAAGCGCCGGAGGCAGCGCCGACTCTGGGGTGAGCGTAACATTGATACACTCGCTGCGAAGATTTCGCCTATAGGTTGCACAGCATATGGCATTCATTTCGTAACCGCGCGTCTCAAATCCTTGGGCTTCAAAGCCAAGCGCGAGCCCACCGCAACCAGCGAACAAATCAACGACCAATGGCGCTCTTGACATTTTCGGCACAAGGGTTTGGCCTAGGAATGAGGAATACTCAGTGTCCGTTTCTGCTGGTGTTGCCATTGTTGTCAGTTCTCTTATCGCTCGTTCTGCCTGTGCATCGAACTTATACTGTGCAACACTGGAAAGACAAGCGGAATCCGGGGCAAAGCACACAACGCTTACTCGTGGTTTTCTCCGTCGCACTTTTTTTGACATCAGAATTTTCCCCCCGCGGAAGGCCATACACCACGCATGGCTTCGACGCTGGTTTTCGGCATTTTCACGAAAGCGGGAGTCTGGTAGAGTCACCCCATTCAGAGGCGGGGTAGACGATTATGAATGTACAGGAACTGATGGCGGTACAGACGCAGGCGCTGGCGGAGGTGGCGGACGCCGGCGCGCCGGCCGAGCTTGAAGCGGTGCGCGTTCGCTACCTTGGACGCAAGGGTCAGTTGCAGACGATCATGGAATCGCTCAAGAGCGCACTGCCCGCGGACCGGCCGGCCCTGGGCCGCGCCGTGAACGAACTCAAGCAGTCGCTGACGGCGGCGCTGGAGGCGCGCAAGGCGGTTTTGGACGCGGCAGCGGACGCGGGCAAGACGTCCGCCTGGGATGCGACGCTGCCCGGTTCCTGGCGGCGCGTGGGTTCGATCCATCCCGTGAGCCAGGTCATCGCCGAGGCCATCCGCATATTCGCCAGGCTCGGTTTCACCGTGGCCGACGGACCGGACATCGAGGACGAGTACCACAACTTCGACGCGCTCAATACCCCGGCGCACCATCCCTCGCGCGACACTCAGGACACTTTCTGGCTGGAAGGCCGCCGGCTCCTGCGCACGCAAACCTCGCCGGTGCAGATCCGCGTCATGGAAAGCCAGCCGCCGCCGGTGCGCATCATCGCCCCGGGCCGCTGTTACCGGCGCGACACGGCGGACGCCACGCACGGCGCCAACTTCCACCAGATTGAGGGACTTTATGTGGACCGCACGGTCTCGATGGCCGACCTCAAGGGCGACATCACCTACTTCGCCCGCGAGATGATGGGCGCCGACATCAACGTGCGCTTCCGTCCGCACTTCTTCCCCTTCACCGAACCGAGCGTGGAGTACGATTTCTCCTGCCATGTCTGCCACGGCACAGGCTGCCGGGTTTGCAAACAGAGCGGCTGGATCGAAATTTCAGGCTGCGGCATGGTCAATCCCAAGGTCTTCCGCCGCGTGGGCTACGATCCCGAAACTGTCACCGGCTACGCCTTCGGCATGGGCGTGGAACGGATCGCCATGATCAAGTACGGCATCGAAGATATCCGCCTGCTCTACGACAACGACGCGCGCTGGCTGGAGGCGCTGGCCTGAACGGCCGCGACATTACCATGAGAATCCCCCTGAGTTGGCTGGCAGAATATGTGGACCTGAGCGGTATCGCTCCGACCGACGTGGCGGCGCGCCTGACCTTTTCCGGCACCGAGGTCGAAGGCATCGAAACCATCGGCGCGTCCTGCCCCGGCGTGGTGGCGGCCGATGTGCGAGCGATCGCCAAACATCCAAACGCCGATCGCCTGCGCCTGGTCCGGGTATTCGACGGCACGGCGGAAATGGAAGTTGTCTGCGGCGCGTCCAATTTCGAAGCCGGCGCCCGCGTGGCGCTGGCCCGGCTGGGCGTCACGCTGCCCAACGGCCTGACCATCGCGGCCACTAAAATCCGCGGCGTCTCGTCGTCGGCCATGCTCTGTGCGGCCGACGAACTCGGCGTTTCCGATGACCATAGCGGCCTGTTGCTGCTGCCGCCCGATACCGCGCCCGGCACGCCGCTGGCCGAGGTGCTGGGTCTGCCCGAGACGGTTCTGGTGGTTGAGGTGACGCCGAACCGTCCTGACTGCCTGAGCCTGATCGGTATCGCGCGCGAACTGGCGGCGCTCTGCGGCCGGAACGTACGGCGGCCAGAGCTGGAATTTGCGGCGGCCGGCGCGCCGATCGGCGAGCGTGTACGCGTCTCGGTCGAGGATCCCGCGCGCTGTCCTCGCTACACCGCGCGTCTGCTGGACGGCGCGCGCAGCGCACCCTCGCCGCTCTGGATGCAGCGCCGGTTGCGGGCCGCCGGCGTGCGGCCTATTTCCAACCTGGTGGATGTGACGAACTACGTGATGCTGGAATGCGGTCAACCGCTGCACGCCTTCGATCTGCGCATGCTCAAGGAATCCCGCATCGTCGTGCGCCGCGCCGCCGCCGGGGAAAGCCTGCGCACGCTCGACGCAACGGCGCACGCCCTGACGCCGGAGATGCTGGTGATCGCCGACGGCGCGCATCCGGTGGCGCTGGCCGGCATCATGGGCGGCGCAGAAAGCGGGATCGCAGACGACACGACGACGGTGCTGATCGAAAGCGCCTGCTTCGAACCGACGGGCATCCGCGCAACGGTCAAGGCGGTCGGACTGGCCTCCGAATCCTCGTATCGTTTCGAACGCGGCGTGGATATCGGCAATTGCGAATGGGCCAGCCGCCGCGCGGCGCAATTGATGGCGCAACTGTCCGGGGCGACCGTGGCGCCCGGCGTGCTCGATTGTTATCCCGTACCGCCGGCGCCGCGGCCAGTGGCGATGCGCTGGGAAAGGGCTCAGGCGCTGCTTGGGATTCCTCTCGAAAGCCGCGAGATGATGGCGATTTTCAAGGCGTTGGAGCTGCCCGTGGCGGGCGCGACGGACGCCGGATGCACCGTGGCGGTGCCGAGTTTCCGCGTGGACCTGGAGCAGGAGGTGGACCTGATCGAGGAAGTGGCGCGGGTACATGGACTGGACAAAATCCCGGCGCCGGCACCCGTGGCGCGTCTAGTCCCAGGGGCGGACGACCGTCCATCGCGCTCCCGCGAGCAGTTGCGCGCGCGGCTGGCCGGGCTTGGACTGGACGAGGCCATGAACTATTCCTTCGTTTCCGAGCGACTGCTGGGGCTGTGCCAGGTTGGCGACCCGGCAACCCGCGTCAAGCTGCCGAATCCGATCTCCGCCGATCACACCATCTTGCGCGATTCGCTTCTGCCGCAGATGATCGAGACTCTGGGCCGCAACAAGGCGCGCCAGGTAACGGCGGCGGCGCTGTTCGAAATCGGGCGCGTTTTCAGCCGGGGGACCGGCGGCGTCTATCAGGAAGAGGAACGCCTGGCGATCGGCTTGCTGGGACCTGTCGGGCGTGGCGGCATCGTCTCCCGCGCGCCGGTAACGGCCGAAGAAGTATTTGGCGCATTAAAGGGCGTTGTCGAGGCGATTTGGAGCGCGCAGCGTCTGCCTGTCCGGGAAATTGCAGGCATGCGACGGCCCGCCGTCGACTGGATTGGCTGCGACGGGCCGCTTTTCGAAGCTGGTCAGGCGCTGACGATACTGCTGGACGGCCAGCCCGTTGGAAGGCTGGGCGTGGTAAGCCGTGCCGTGCGCGCCGAGTGGCGCATGACCGAGCCGATCGCCGTGCTGGAAATGGCCGTGGCGCCGCTGCTGGCGCATGCGCTCGACGTGCCGGCGGCGCGCCCGCTACCGGCCTATCCGCCGGTGGCGCGCGATCTGGCCTTTGTCGTGGCCGATGCCGTGCGTCACGAGGACGTGGTGGCGACGCTGCTCCAGGCGGCCCCCAAGGAACTGGTGGACATCCGGCTCTTCGACGTTTTCCGGGGCGATGCCATAGGCGCCGGACGCAAGAGCATGGCCTACGCGCTCACCTACCGCGCCGCGCATAAAACGCTGACCGACGAGGAAACCAACCGCATGCACGAATCGGTCATGCAAGCCGTGTCCAAGGGACTGCATGCGGAAATTCGCGCGGGTTGATGGGTAAGGTGCTAGGTGGTAGGTGCTAGCCATCGCTTACGAGACCTTGCTCCAGAAAATCGGCGCAGTCCGCCATGAGGCGGGACGCGACGCACGATTCGTCACCGTCACGCTGCCAGGCCTTCCCAAAAACGGCGGGCCGAAAACACCCGCCACTTTCACGTATGACATCGACAGGGACGCGCTGCGCAAAGGCCGCCGCCGAGAGGGCAGAGACTTACTGCGGTCGAACATCATCGAGGGAGACCCGGCGTACCTCTGGGAGTTTTACCTGAAACTTGGCGAAGTGGAGATCGCCTTCATGACGCTCAAGGGCGACCTCGATTTACGCCCGGTCTTTCATCAGGAAATGCCTCGCATCGAAGGTCACATCCTCGTCGCGTTCATCGCCTACTGCCTTCACATAACGCTGAAAACCTTGCTTGCGGCCCACGCGCCGGGGTTTACGCCCCGCCAAGCCTTGGAAAAACTCGCCGCCGTTCAAATGCTCGATGTTCACTTCCCAACCACGGATGGGCGTGAACTGGTGTTTTCAAGGTACACGAAACCAGAACCTGACCAGCAACTTGTCATTGACGCGCTGGGCTGGAAACTGCCACCGCAAACACCGCCAAGGATCACATCCGCCGGATCGCTCGAAATGCCATAGTGGCTACAGACTTTTCAAGAACAGAATACCTTGATTGTCGAGGATTTACGACATTCAACCCCTCGAATAGCGAAAGTCCGGTTAGTCGGTTACAGCGGAGATTACACGAGCCGCAAAGCGCAGCGGCTCGCCGACTCGACCAAATCTACGCCCCCCCTTATTCCAGCCTGATCCGATAGAACCAGGGGCCATTGCCCACGGCCGTCTTGTCGGTTTCCGTGTTCATGGGAGAATAGCCTGGAATGTTGGTCCGCACCAGGACGCCGAAGGGCGAACTGTCCATCAGATTGGTGCCGCGTTCGAGCCGGTAGAGTTTGCCGTCCACGCTTTGCCAGCGCACCACAGACCCAGCGCCGTCAACCGCCGAACCAATGCCGACAACCTTCAGGACCGAATCGCGATTCGTGGGAATGGTTCCGGACAGATACTCCGCCCAAGTCGGCATCCGGTCCCGATCCGCGTCGTCGTTCGCACGCGAAAGATCGTTCGACAACCCCGTCGGATGGCCGAAATACAGGTACATCCACCAGTCGGGAATCCCGTCCCCGTCGCTGTCGTCCCAGATGGTCATCGGCAGCATCTTGTTGGTAGAAACGTTGAAAGAGTCCGTCACCTTGAACATTACACTCCACGTCCCAGCGACCTGCGGCGTACCGGTGATCACACCGGAGGCGGGCGCGAGGATCAGTCCCGGCGGCAGTGTTGCATACACGGCGTCTTGGACGTTGCTCAGACTGCCGGCTTGGCTCCGTGACCCGAAGGTGTAATTGGTGCCGTCCCCGGCCGACACGCCGATCATGCCGCCATTGGTCATCAAAGTTCCGGTGACCTGCGTCGCCCTGCAGCAGGTCCATACCGACTTCTAACCTTATAATCCTGATTATGAACAGTGCGCCGCGGCGAGTCTAGTCTTTTCTGAAATTTTGCCATTAAGGGTGAATTTCCTGGAAAAGTCGGGGAAACGCTATCGAAAAAGCTACAATTTACCGATGCGCGGTCGCTGCCGTATTTTGCGCCAGAGGCCAAACCGAACCCTGAACACCCTCTTGCTACCGCTCATCCCCGCGGAAGAGCGCGCGGGGATCTAGGGCGTCGGGGTGGACGACGAAATCCTCGGCGTTGAAGGCCAGTTGCGACGCGGCCATCGGCATGTAGACGCCGGCGGCCGTGGCGGCGATGCTCCCGTCCGCCCGCGTAACCTGCGCCTCGGTGCGGATCAGCAGCCGTTTGGCGGAGATGACACGGGCCGCAAAGCGCAGCGGCTCGCCGATGGCAATGGGCGCGCGGAAGCGCATGGTCATCTCGGCGGTGACGCAGCCCCGGTGGGCCGACACGATCGCCGCCCAGGTCATCACTTCGTCAAGAATCGTCATTGTAATCCCGCCGTGGACGATGCTCTTGTACCCGAGATCGGCCTCGCGCGGGGTGTAGTCCATGACGATCCATTCGCCCTCGATGCGGGAATGCTGATGCAGCCCGTGAGGATTGGACTCCCCGCAGACAAAGCAACGGCGGGTCCAGGGCAGCGTTCCGGAAATCGGCGTGGCGGCGGCATCGATGGCGGACATGCGCAAGACCATGCCAAAACTTCCGCCGTATGGTCAAGCGACGCCGATACGCTTTACGTCATTGTCCAAACGGCAGCATACCCGTGTCGAACTGAGGATGGGATGGTTGCGCGAGGCGGACGAAATCGGGGTTGCCGCGCCACGGCGCCAGGCGCTGGTCCGTACGCAGGATGGCCCGCGCGGGTTCGCCGCCCAGGCTGACGGCTTCGCGCAGCGAGGCCATGGCCTCCGCGCCCTGCCCCAGCGCCCCCTGCGCGCAGGCCAGATCGATGTGCGCCTTGAAATCGCGCGGCGTCGCGGCAAGATAGCGGCGCAGCGCCCGTTCCGCCAGCGGCCAGCGGCGGCCGTTGCCGGACAAGCGGGCCAAGGCCATTAGGATGTCGGGCGGCAGGTTCGTGCTCGCCAGAAATGACTGCATCAATCCATCGAACTGTCCGACCATGTTAAGCCGCTGATAAAGCGACGCCAGTTCCAGGGCCATGTTGACGTCAACCTGGCCATTTTGAATGAGCGGTTCGAGGTCCCGGCGGCGCGCGTCGCAGCGTTCCATCTCGGCGATCGCGTTCACCTGGTTTTTCGCGTTGTCGTTGTATTCGTCCAGGGCGAGATAGTTCTGGGCCAGGCCCTTGGCTTCGGTATAGCGATGCTGCTGGTTGAGCATGTCGATCAGCCGGAAACTGGCCTCGGGACTTTCGGGACACAGTTCCATGGATTGCCGGAAGGCGTACTCGGCCTCCTTCCACAATCCGCGGTATAGATAGATCCCGGCGATGGCGGAACGCAACTTGGAGAACGTCTTCCTGGCGTCGTTATTGCGGCGGAAGTCCTCTCGCTTGAGGAATGTGGCGCTCAAATTGTCCCAGTAGGCGCGATCCTGGGCCACGATATTGGTCCACAACCCCGGATTGACCTGGGGCGACGCAAGCGGCTCCTTCTCGATCTTCATGATGATCCCGCTTGGCCGCAGATAGGGATACATCCAGTTAATGACGTAGCTCTCCTCGACATAGAAGGCGTGCTTCTCCTTGTTCTGGTCGAAGATCCAGCGAGCCAGGATGCCGTTGATGGCCATCACGCCGCCGACTCCCTGCACCGTGATATGTCCGTTGTCAATCTTGACGTCGGCGCTGGGCGGAATGCGGCCAGACTGAACCTCGTCCATGTAGTTTCTGAACGCACTGTTGCCGTCATCCGGACTCGGAATGTGGATCGGTTCGCGGGGGTAAACATGGTCGCGCCCGAGCCAGCGTTGCAGACGATCGGTGTTCGATGGCCGGGAGAAGTCGTACTGATCCCGGATGTAATTCATGTAGGTGTTATCGGCCAGCGCGTTCTGGGTGATGATATACACGTCCGAGCGGTCGAAGTTCTTGTCGAAGAAGCGGTCCCTGGCTGGCACGCGGCTCTCGCAGAAGATCATGTAGGTGGGCACGAAACGTCCCGGGTCGGTGCCGCCGTAGAGCACGGAGTCGCGTTCCATCGGCGGGTAGCCGCCGCCGGGATTGAACATCCAATAGCCAAAGTAGTAGCCGTAGTCGTAGTCCTTGAGATTGCAGAGCTTCCAGTTGTTCCGGTAGGTAATGACCGGCAGCGCCAGCAAGGCCAGGCAGGCCACGCGGACCACGATGCCGGCGGCGGCCCCCCGCAGGCGCGCCACCAGGCTCAGCACGACCACGATGCCGTAACCGATCAGCATGGCAAAGAAGCCGTGCGCCGGCGCGAAGAACTTGATCGTGATTTCCTGCTCCTGGCGGTCGAGCTTGGGATTGATGATCGTAAGCAGACCGAAACTTGTGACAAAAAAGGCCGTCCAGACGAAAATCAGCCAGCTCCCGCCGGGCCAGCGCAGGTAGAGCCAGATGCCGATCAGCAGACACAGCAGCGTGGCCATCGAAAACGCCCAGAAGAGCACCAGCCATCCAGAGTCCACGACCGCCGGGTTAGAATTCAACGCGCGCAGAACCGACAGTCCGATCAGCAATGCCGCGAACGAGAGGGCCCACACGACCAGCAGCCAGCGGCGGCGTTTCAGATGGATCGCCACCCAGACCGCGGCCACGACGATCGTGAGCAACCCCAGCAGACACAGCGGCCAGGTGTACTGCTGCGCCAGCGCCAGGATAAAGACCTTGATCTTGGTGAAGAATACCGCGCTGAAAAGGTCCGCCATCTGCAAGCTCTCGTACTGCCCGCGGGTGATCGAGTGCAGGAATCCTTCCCTGGTCGCCGCGTAACCCCAGTTCATCGGCGGATTGGTGCCGGACGCCAGCGGCATGTACAGGTAGAATGCGCAGCCGGCCAGGAAGAGCGCCGTGTACAGCATGGCCTGGCGCAGTTTGACCCAGCCGTAGAACATTCCGACGGCCAGCACCACTCCACCGGCAACCAGGAGGGACACGGTCTTCAAAAAGTCCGGTTGTTCCGTCACGGAACCGGTTATTCCGGCGCGCAGCCAGGCGAACAGCAGGAAGCCGGCCGCCGCGCTGAACAACACGGCCGCGGTCAACTCCCAGAAGGTGGACAAGGCGGTCATCAACTGCGAAAAAGTTCCCGGTCCGCCCTTCACCGGCAGGCTGGCGCGGCGGCGGAAGAAGCGGTCGATCCCTTCCGCCAGCGTGCCCATCACCAGCGCGCCGGCCATCACGGTCACGGTCTGGTGGTTGGTCATGCTCAAGCCGAAGATCAGGATCGTGGCGTACAGGAAGCCGCGCCGCGCGGACTGGATCATCCAGGCGAAAAAGGTGCAGGCCATCAGCACGAAGGAGAAGACGTTCAGCACGCGCATTTCGGAGACGCAGGACCACAGCCAAACCCCGCGGTTGAAACCAAACAGCAAGGCCGTGCTCATGCCGATCGTGATCGCCATCCAATGCTGCAACCGGCGGTCGATGCTTTCCGCCCAGGGCAGCGAACTGAGCAGCACCCGGATGCTGCGGGTCATCATGATCGTCATGACGCCGACGACCAATGCGCCGGTCACCACCGACAAGGTCCCGATGCGCCAGGCCGGATTGCCGAAAGGCACCACCAGATGACTCCAAAGGAAGGCGACAAAGGCCCACAGCGGGTATCCCGGCGGATGCGGTACGCCGAAGGTAAAGGCGCCGGTCACCAGTTCGCCGGAGTCCTGCAGCGTCACCTCGGGCGCCATGAAACGATAAAAGGCCGCGAGCGCAATCGCAAAGGCGACGCCGGCGGCCCACCAGTCCTCGGCCCTGAAAAAGTGCCCGATATCCGGTTGATCGAGAGCGGCGGGCGGCGGCATGGGATTAGACGGCAGAGGCTGACGACTGGCATCAGTCGCCTTTCCCTTGCCGGCAGGCTTTCGATTCGATGGTTTCATACGGCGTTCAATCCTCAACAGAGATCGGTTCGCACACATGCTAGGACATCGGATAATGGATTGCAACACGGGGAAGGCGGCCGCAAAACCTCGACTAGCCCGGCATGGACGGAACCAAAAGCGGACAAGAGTTCACCACGAAGGTCACGAAGAACACGAAGGGCATGTTACGAAAGGCCAGTCGCTACACGTACGAAACATGACAATGAAACAGATCTTCTCACGGGGCGTGATCAAGTACATGATCTACTGCGAGGCATTCTTCGCCTTCTTCGTCATATCCCTGGTCACCCTCAGTGGCGGTGGCCACAGCCCATTCATGCCGCTTATCGCTGTCTTAGGACTCGCAGTCGCTGTCGCGTCATTTCCGGCTTGCCTGTTCGCCGGCCCGCTGTGGCTCCTACAACTTGAGCCTTACCAGAGAGATCCCTTGATTCTCATAGGTCTGGCTGCCGCCCCACTTCTAAACGGTCTTCTGTGGGGATGGTATCTCCAGTTTAGGGAGAGATTTCTAGTGAAGAAGATATAGGCCCATCCAACCAGAAAGTTCAGGAATCTCGCCTTCCGCTTGGAACCTGACTTTCGACGTTGGCTGCATGAAGGTATGAAGAAATTGACGATCATACTCCTGTCCATCGCCATCATCGGAGCCCTCTTTTCTGTGTACGCGTGGTTTGCCAAGAGAGAAACGAATAGGTGTTTCTCTTTCCAATTCGCATGTCAACTGGCTGAGGCCACGGCTGAGCGAGACGGCATGCTTCCGGAAGGATTCGATGCTTTTGCCGCTTGGCACAACAGGAAGGAACCCGATGCACTGTGGCCAGCAAATGGGCTCGCCAGCCTCTATGACGTTCGATGGGCGATCAGCGTGACAAACCTGACGGAAGAGTCCGAACTCGATCCGCCAATGATCATCTCGTGCAAACCGGCATACCTTAAAAAAACGGAGAAGGCAATCAACCGTGAGTTTGTCGGGACTTCCTCGCAGTGTACATGGACAGGACAGCCAAGCATGCGCAAGGGGATACGGTTCGAAAGCCAGCCGATTCTCAGCGATGACTTTCAGTGAATACTGACATATGAAAACACAAGCGACATTCTGATGTCGGAGATTCGGTCATCCTCGAAGTTGCGATATGCATGATCAATAGAGGGCGAAGGTCACCTCAACCACATTCCAAAATGCCATGATGAAATCACCGATCCGACAACGAAATCTCGAGTTGAAACGCAATTCTGAAAGGACGACCTTGCTACTCTGCGAAGTAGCACTTCGCTATGTAGCACGAGCCGTGTCGTCCGTGAGTTGCTGAAAGCGGGTGGAACGGACGGGACGGAGCCCGTCCCTCCAGAATTGCATTTCGACATTTTTCGACTTGGCAATCGTCCACCTTTCACCATCCCGCTCACGGTGGCCTTCGCCGCCGAGGCCGCCGTGAGTGGGATGAGAACAGGCGAGCGGTTGTGCGTAGATCGAAGACGGCGCTCTCGGTGAGAGCGCCCTACCTTGCTCTTCCACCACTTCACTCATTACGCAAGAATACTATTGCCGTAGATACGAGATGTATATACAGTATCGTCGATGAAGTTCACGTGGGACGAAGAGAAGAACAGGATCAACCGGCAGAAGCACAGTATTGATTTTGCCGATGTGCCGGCAATGTTCGGACATCCCATGGTGACATTTTTAGACCAGAGGAAGTCATACGGAGAGGATCGTTGGGTGGGGATCGGATGGTTGGACGACGTTCTTGCGGTGGTGGTCTTCACCGAGCCTGACGTCGAGACAATCCGAATCATATCCGCCCGTAAGGCAAGCCGACATGAACAAAACATCTACACAGAAGAAATCGGGAACTGATTGGCAGCGGCTCCGCCGCATGAAGGACACGGATATCGATTTTTTCGATGTTCCTCCGGTGGATCGGTCTGTTTTCCAGAAAATGGTCATCCGGATGCCGGAGAAGAAAGCCGCCCTTTCCATTCGCCTGGATCCCGGAGTTGTCGCCTGGTTCCGGAATAAGGGGAGAGGCTACCAGACCCGGATCAATGCCGTGCTCAGGTCCTATGTCGAAGCGCATTCGCACTGAGGAACAACAAGAAACCGCCCAAACAGCACGGTCGAGGGCAAGTTGCGCGCCGCTGTCGTGTAGTGTTAAACTTAAACACGTAAAGGACGGACAAATGAAAATGATCAAGACTCTGACGAACCGGGCAATTGTGGTGCGTTGTTTTTCAGCGTTACTGTTGGGTGGAGCATGGCTGCTGCCGGGGTTGGCTGTTTCGACGGTTTTTGCCGCGCCGGACAAGGCTGCCGTCAAACCCGGCGAAATCAGTTCGATCAAGGGCACATGCACGTTCAAGGGCAGGGAGAGCGCCTGGTCCGCGAAGCTCACGGCTAAAGCGGACGGCAGCTATGATGCCGTCTACATTTCCAGTTGGAGCGGCGCGCCCCTGAACTATGTTGGAACGCTCAAGACCGACCTGAAAACGGAGATCAGCGGCACCGGCAAGGCGAGTGGCGGACGCGCCAACGGGAGCTTTGAGTTCTCCGGCAAGTACGGCACCAACGGCATTGCCCAGTGCATTTACAAGGAAATCGGCGGTCGCCGCAGCGGTACCATGACCGCCGAAATGCCAAAGTAAAGGCTCGCGAAGCGCTTGCTTTAGCGGGCGTGGCGTGATACACTCTTCGCACGTTTACAAAGAAAGGGTGCTATCATGGCTTATGCGATTTCGGATAAATGTACGGAGTGCGGCGCGTGCTCCAAGGTCTGCCCGGTCGAAGCGATTTCGGAGGGCGACAAGCAGTACAATATCGACGCCGACAAATGCGTGGATTGCGGCCTCTGCGCGGGCGAATGCCCGGTGGAAGCGATTTCGGCGGGCTGATGCCCTCTGAAAAACATTTTCGCACATTGTTTGGCCCCATCCGCTCCCGGCGGTTGGGGCTTTCGCTTGGCGTCGATCTTGTGCCCGAAAAGACCTGCTGTTACGACTGCCACTTCTGCCAGATCCAGGTGCGCTCCACGCTGACCTGCGAGCGGCGTGACTACGTTCCCGTGGCCGACGTGATGTCGGAACTGGAGGGCTGGCTGGCGGCGGGCGGCAAGGCGGACGCCATCACCCTCTCCGGCAGCGGCGAACCCACGCTGCATGCGAAGTTCGGCGATGTGCTGGCCGGCATTCGCGAGCGCACGCCGATCCGGCGGGTGCTGCTCAGCAATGGCGCGCTCTTCGGCCAGGCCGATGTGCGCACAGCCGCCTTACAGGCCGATGTGGTCAAAGTGACCCTCAGCGCCTGGGATCAGAATTCATGGGAAAGCGTTCACCGTCCGCACCCAAACCTGCGCTTTCGCGAAGTTTTGGACGGTTTTCACGCCTTTCGGGCGGAGTTTCAAGGCGAGTTGTGGGTTGAGGTGTTCCTGGTTGCCGGGTTTAACGATACCGAGGCCAGTGTGAGGCGCATTGCCGATCTGGCCGCCGGGCTCAAACCGCAGCGCATTCAACTGAGCACGGCCACGCGTCCGCCGGTCGACAGGCAGGTGGTGGCGGTGGATCATGCCGTTTTGCGGCAGTTGGCGGGCTTGTTCCTGCCGGTCGCGGATACATTGGGAGGCGCGGCGCCCGTCTCCGCGGACGAGGTCCACGCGGTGGGCACGAGCGACGACGATCTGGTGGCCATGCTGGTACGGCATGCCGCGCCGCTGGAACATGTGGCCGCCTGGCTGAAGGCGCCGGCGGACCAGGCCGCGGCGCGGTTGGACAAACTTGAGAAGTCCGGCCGCGTGAAGCGCCTGACGCACGACGGGGAAACTTATTTTACAGGCGGTAAGTCGTAAGGCAGCGGCAGCATGGTGCGGCGGCGGGCGCGATAGACGGCGTGCTCGGTGTAACCGGCCGCGCGGGCCAGAGCGAGGGCCTTGTCGAAATCGGCGCCCACATCCTCGGGCCGATGGGAATCGGAGCCGAAGCTCAGCGCAATCCCGCGTTCGCGGGTCATCTCCAGCAGCAGGGGCGAGGGATACATTTCGGCCACGAGTTTGCGCAGGCCGGAGGTGTTGATTTCGACCGCCATGCCGGCGCGGGCCAGGGCGTCGAGCGCGGGGGCGGCAATTTCGCGCAGCAGGTCGTCGCGCAGGCGGTGTCCGAATTTCTTGGGCAGATCGAGGTGTCCCGCCACATCGAACCATCCGGTGGCGGCCATGCGCGCCACCAGTTCGAAATATTTCCGCCAGACCGCCTGCACCTCCACACGCGCCCAGTCGCCAAGCTGGGCCGGATCGTCAAAAGCCCAGTCGCGGATCTGGTGGACGGAACCAAGCACGATATCGAACGGCTGGCTCTGCAGCCAGGCGGGCAGATAGGCCTCGCAGCCTTCGTGATAATCGGCCTCGACGCCGTAAAGCACCGCGGGAGCAAGGTTATCCCGAAGCGGAAGCAGCATTTCCTGGTAGGAGGGAAAATCCGCCATGGACATGCGGTTCCCCGGATCGTAGCCGACCGGGTTGGGCGCATGGTCCGTGATCGCCAGCGCCGGCAGTCCGCGCGCCGCGGCTGCGGCGCGATACTCCGCCGGCGTGCCCCGCGCATGATGGCACAGCCGCGTATGGGTATGGTAATCGGGCAGCGGCGGACAAACGGTTTTGGCTGGCGCGTTCATGACATCAACATACACCTCCCGCTGGACAGGGACGAGGATTTTTCGTACCTTGCACTCATGTACCGGGCCTTCTTCGGACTGCGCGAGATGCCCTTCAATCTTACGCCTGATCCGCGTTATCTATACCTGACCGAGCAACATCGCGAGGCTTACGACCACGTGATGTACGGCATCACACAGCGCAAGGGGTTCATCCTGCTGGTGGGCGAGGTCGGGTCGGGCAAGACGACGATCTGCCGGGCGATACTCCACGAACTCGGTCCCACCACCAGAACCGCGCTGATCCTCAATCCATGCCTGAACGAGACGCAACTGCTGCGCGCGATCGTCGGCGACTTCGGCCTGCAGCCGGCGCGCCGCGACCGGCTGACGCTACTCGAAACGCTGAATGTGTTCCTGCTTGAACAGATGCGGGCGGGGACCAATGTGGCGCTGCTGATCGACGAGGCCCAAAACCTCTCGTCCCGCCTGATGGAGCAGGTGCGCCTGTTGTCCAATCTCGAAACCGCCCAGCAGAAACTGATTCAGATCGTGCTTGTCGGCCAGCCGGAACTGAACGAGCGGCTCTCCTCGCACGAACTGCGGCAACTCAGCCAGCGCATCACCGTGCGCGCTCATTTGCACCGCCTGACACAGCAGGATCTGATTTCCTACATCGCCCACCGTTTGCTGGTGGCCGGCGCCACGCCTGACGCCGTGCGCTTCGACGAGGCGGCCTCAATCGCGGTCATGGCCTATTCGGATGGCATTCCACGCATGGTGAACGCCGTCTGCGACAATGCGCTGCTCGCGGCCTATGTCGCCGAAAAGCGCGTCATCGGCGCCGACTGCATCCAGCGCGCAATTTCCCTTTTACGCGGCGAGACGATGCAAAAAGCGGCGCGGCCATAATGCAATCCGGCGTTTATGGCGACCCCGAAAGCGCTCCGGTCGAGAAGACCGTGTGCTTTGAATGGCATGATTCTCCCTACTCGTCCTGATTATCAGTCGGATCAAAAGCACGTTGGCCCTCGCACGATGCCAATCGTATCGACTGTAGACGCACAACAGAGTCTGTAATCTTCGATCGCAACCCCGTCAGACCAAACGCATCCAAGACCGTATCTTCAAAATCAAGCCTATCACGACGTTCCAGTTCCTTGTCGAATGACAGGATGTCGCGTTTCAGCAAGGGCGCGAAGGCCGTCAAAACTCGACCGCGCTTCGCGCTGGAAAGCCGCGCCGGGTCCAGCAACTGCATATGCAAAGCCAACTTGGAGGCGTTCAGGTCAAGAACGCCCAACCCCCGACCAAAACCAAGCGCCTCAATGTAGAAACATCCCATAGCGGAACACATCAGGGCGTGACATAGGTCCAAGTCCACCTTGACGTCAGGTTTCGTAGTGAATACTCATACAACACGCGGTTTCCTCAAGCCTACTTCGGCCAGTCGCATGCGTGCAACCCCAACATAGTCGATGCTATTTCGTTTAAAAAGATGAACATCCTCGTTCTTCTCGATGCCAACAAACCGTCGTCCCTCAGTCGCGGCAGCGACCAGAAAACTGCCGCTTCCGAAAGCATTGTCCAAGACTAAATCGCCAGGGTTGGTGAATGTCCGAACGAGATATCGTCCCAGTTCGACTGGTTTCTGAGTAGGATGCCAGACGGGCCCCTCGCTTTCGGCCGTCTTGAAATAGACTACGTCCGTCGGATAGCGCAAGCCTTTGCTGTGAACATGGGCGGGCAGGAAATCGCCGTAACTGCCAGATAACTGGTTTTTCCTGATGCCCTTGTCGTACGGGGATCCGTTACTCATCTGTGGGTTATAGGTAGACTGTCTGTTGTAGAAGATGCAGATATCTTCGTGCTTGCGGAGAGGCTGGATCTTCGCGTTGAGGAAATTGGTGGGCTTCGATTTCTCCCAGACCATTTTGTACTTGAACCATGCCTCATTGCTAAGGATTAGCTTCGCCGTGAATATACTGTGCGCGGTAAGCACCACGACGCCATTCGGCTTGAGTACACGGAGATAAAGCGGCCAGAGTCTCTCTAGGGGAATGACGCTGTCCCATTTGTTCTGTGTGGTGCCATAGGGCAGATCGCAAAGCACCATATTCACACTGTGCGCCGGAAACCGGGTTAGAATCTCCAAACAGTCGCCCTCAAAGAGGCGATCTGCGATTTCATCACGATTAAGTTGGCGATCTGGAACTGTCAAACGACCATCGTTGTGGTCGTAGACTGGGGAGAGCGGCTCAGACATCGATCGTTTTGCGGGCTTAGGGGCCGCTTCGTCGATAGGCCAAAGGAGAATTTGGCCCGACTGCAAAAGGTCGGGGCGTTCTTGACTCGTCACCAGGCGAAAACCAGCGTCCCGAATCAAATCGCCGGAGTTTTCGGGTGATTCACGAACCTGATTCTGCCACGTCGCCATATCAACGACACGACGCGCATGAGACAGGATGAAAGAGAGACGTACCCTATCAATTGTCCGTTCACGTACACAGAAAGCTCGCGCCTTGTCCACGCTGCGTTTTGGCTGGCGCTTTACATCGTATGTAGTCCGAGATGTAGAACGATAAGAAATCGCTTTTCGGGAAATCGGACATGCGACCTTGGTAGACAGTTGATGCATCGCTTTCATGGAAGAAAAGGTGTCAAAACAGCGTCAGAAACGCAAGCACGACGATTACCGCGATCCCAGTGTTTTGATCCCACCAAGTACGCTCAGTCCTATGCCTCCGCCGGCGCGGCGTCCTCGCGGTCGAGCTCTTCCAGTTCCCGGCCGGCCGCCTCCCAGGCTTCAGTCGCGATGCGCAACTCGTATTGCATTTCGGTCAGGCGCCGGTTGAGCTTGCTGTAGTCGGTCCCGGGCGTGGCCTGGTTGAGCGTGGTCACCAGCGCGGCCTGCTCCTTTTCGAGCCGCGCGACTTCCGTCTCCGCCCCGCGCACCCGCTGCTGCAGCGGCCGGCGACGATGCGAACGCTCTTCGCGCAGCCGCGCCCGCTCGCGCCGCTGGGCCTTGCGATCGCCGGAGGCCGCGGTCTCGAAATCGGACACCGCCGCCGTTTCCCCCGTCGTCCCCAGCGCCGCGGTTTCGCGCGCCATTTTTTCCCGGTAGTAATCGTAAGTCCCGGCGTAGGGCCGCACGGTCGGCGGGGTCATCGCCAGGATCGAAGTCGCCACATGGCGCACGAACTCGATATCGTGGCTGACCACGCAGAGGGTGCCCTCGAACGACTGCATGGCCTGTTCGAGCGTCTCGCGGGCGCCAATGTCGAGGTGCGTGGTGGGCTCGTCGAGCAGCAGGAAGTTTGGGGGATTCAGCAGCAAGCGCACGAACGCCAGGCGCATCTTTTCGCCGCCGCTGAGCACCGCCACCGGCTTGTCCACGGCGTCGCCGGAGAACAGAAAGCCGCCCAGCACGCCGCGGATATCGCGTTCCGGCCGGTTCGGCGCCGCCGCCTTGGCCGTCGCCAGCACGGTCATCGTCGGGTCCATGGTCTCGGAGAAATCCTGCGCCTGGTAGCCGATCACCACGTTGTGGCCGACCACCCGCCGCCCTTCGCGCAGCGGCATCATCCCGGCCAGCGTGCGCAGCAGGGTGGTCTTGCCGGTGCCGTTCAGGCCCACGATGCCGATCTTGTCCCCGCGGCTGATGCGCAGGTCGAGTCCGCGCAAGACCCAGTTCTGCTCGTCGTAACTCACGCCGGCCCCTTCGATGCGCATGATTTCGACGCCGCATGGCGGCGGGGTGGCCACCCGCAGGCGGGCCGAGCGCGAGGAAATCTCCGGCACCAGGATCTCGTCCATCTTGGCCAGCCGCTTAATGCGGCTCTGCACCTGGGCGGCCTTGGCGCTGGTGGCGCGGAAGCGGTTGATGAAGCGCTCGGTCTGCGCGCGGTAGCGGTCCTGGTTGGCCTTGGACGACTGCATCTGCTCATGCCGCTTGATGCGCTCGTTGGTGTACCACTGGTAATTCCCGGAATAGCGCGTGACCCGGCCGCAGGTCACTTCGAGCGTGCTGGTGGTCAGGGTGTTGAGCAGATAGCGGTCGTGCGAGACCAGCAGCAGCGTGCCGCGAAACTCGCGCAGGATCCGCTGCAGCCATTCCACGGCCGGAATGTCCAAACAGGTGGTGGGCTCGTCGAGCAGCAGCAGGTCGGGATGCGCCACGATGGCGCGGGCCAGTTCCACGCGCATCTGCCAGCCACCGCTGAATTCGCACAAGGGCCGGCCCAGCGCCGAGGTCGCGAAACCTAGTCCGCACAAGGCCGCCTCGGCCTGGCTGCGCAGGTGGTAGCCTTCCTGATGCTCGAAATTGGTCTGCAATTCACCCAGACGCCGCAGCATGCGCCCGCGCTCGGGCTCCACACTGGCGGACATGGCCGCCTCCAGCGCGGCGATCTCGTGCTGCATCGCCCGTATTTCGGGCCGGGCGTCCTCGGCGTAATCGAGAATCGAGGTCTGGATGCCGCCCAGGTCCAGTTGCTGGTGCAGGTGGCCCATGCGCACGCCGCGCATGCAACTGATCTCACCCCCGTCGGGCGTCATCTCCCCTGTCAGCAGCGCGAAGACCGTGCTCTTGCCGGCGCCGTTAGGCCCGACGATACCCGTGCGGTCGCCCGCTTCGATGCGGAACGACACGTCGTCCAGCAGCGTCTGGTCGCCGAACGACAAACTTACATTGCGAAAATCAATCATGGTGGGGGCAAAGGGGTAAAAGTTTACACAAATCCCCGTGTACTCTCAAGCGTAACGACATTTGGAAGCGGGCTTGCCGTCGGGGCACGCGCGGACTACCTTATCTCCCATGCACGCATTCATCATTGGCATCGGCGACGAACTCACCCTCGGTCAGACGGTGGACACCAACTCGCCCTGGCTCAGCGAGCAACTCACGGCGCTGGGCATTCCCGTGCTTGGTCATCTGATTGTTCCCGACGACCGCGCCGCCACGGCCGCCGCCGTCCGCCAGGCCGCGGCCACGACCGAACTTGTGCTCGTTACCGGCGGGCTCGGACCGACACAGGACGATCTGACGCGCGACGCGCTGGCCGATGCGGCGGGCGTTCCGCTGGAGGAACGGACCGACGCCCTGGCCGCCGTCGCGACCTGGTTCAAGCAACACCAGCGTACGATGAGCGCCTCCAACCGGGTGCAGGCGCTTTGCCCGCGCGGCGCGGATTGGCTCGACAACGACTGCGGCACCGCGCCCGGACTGCGCGTGCGTATCGGTCAGGCGACCGTCTATGCCTTCCCCGGCGTTCCGCGTGAAATGAAGGCCATGTTCCTGCGACACCTGGTCCCCACCCTAGCGGCACAGTCCGGACGGGTGATCCTCACCCGCACCATCCGCACCTTTGGCGAAGGCGAATCGCAGATCGGCGAACGCCTTGGCGACCTGATGCGCCGCGGACGCAATCCCGTCGTCGGCACAACAGTTTCGCTCGGGGTCGTTTCCGTCCGCGTTCGCAGCGAAGCCTCCACCCTGGCCGAGGCGGAAGCGGCGCTCCAGGCGACCGTCGCGGACATTCAGGCACGCCTCGGCAATCTGATTTACGGCGCGGATGACGATACGCTGGCGCGCGCCGTCGGCCGATTGATGAAAGAGCGCGACATGACACTGGTCACGGCCGAGAGTTGCACGGGCGGCGGCGTGGCGGCGCAGATCACCGATATTCCCGGATCGAGCGACTGGTTCCGCGGCGGCTGGGTGGTTTATACAAATGCGCTCAAAACAAGTGCCCTGGGCGTGCCTGTGAAGCTGATCGAGAAAGATGGCGCAGTCAGCGAACCGGTTGCCCGCGCCATGGCCACCGGCGCGCTGGAACGCGGCGGCGCCGACTGCGCGCTGGCCCTGACGGGCGTCGCCGGTCCCGACGGCGGCACGGCGGACAAACCGGTGGGCACAGTTTGGATCGCGCTCGCCGTGCCGGGCGCCGGGGGTCCGGCTGTCACCGCACAACGCGTTCTGTTCCCCGGCGACCGTGCCGCCGTGCGCGACCGCGCCGGTAAGACGGCGTTGAACATGCTGCGCCAGGCCCTTTTGCGCGGCGGCGGCGCATAAGACCTGTCACACGGATGCGCCTTCCTTCTTCTCCGACTCGTAGAGCAATCCGATCGCGGCGCGCCACTGGTCCTGCGTCCGCAGGTTGCCGAGCGTGTCGGCCCACGACATCGCCGGCGCCGCGGCCTGCTGGCGTCCGGCGGCGATCGCCTGACCGACCGCGTCGGCCTCGTGCGCGAAACTGGTGAGCGCGGTGGGGATGTCGATCACGCGCGGCGTCTGTTCGCCGTTACGCTGTACGACGATCCGTCCTGGCACGGGCCCCTCGCGGGCGGAGACGTATGGGGTGGGCAGAAGGATATGGCCTTCGCTGCCAAAGATGCGCACGACGTTTTCCTGACTGACCGATACGCCGGTGGCGAGCTGAGCCACGCTGCCGGAGGCAAACCGCAGGGTGCCGACGGCCCATTCGTCCACGCCGGTCAGGGGATGCAGCCGCCCGGCGCCGGTGACGGCCAGCGGATCGGCGAACGGTTGGCCCACGGCGGCGCCGGCGATCAGGCGGGCGATCGAGGTTGTGTAGCCGCCGACATCGAGAATCCCGCCGCCTGCCAGGGTGTTGCTCCACAGACGGCTTGCCGGGTTGAACGCGGCTTGGAACGAGAAGGTGGCCTGGATCACACGCACCTCGCCGATCGCCTTCTCGCTGAGCAGTTCGACCAGCCGGGCGGTCTGGGGATGACAGCGGTACATGTAGGCTTCCATCAGGAATACACGGTTGGCGGCCGCGGCATCGATCATGGCCCGGGCCTGGTGCCGATTGATGCCGATCGGCTTTTCGACCAGCAGATGCTTGCCCGCCAGGGCGGCCCGGATGGCCCATTCCATGTGTTGCGGGTGCGGTGTCGAGATGTAGACGGCCTGGACATCCTTGTCGGCCAGCAGTTCATCATATGTGCCGTAGACCCGCGGCGCGCCGAACCCGGCGGCGAAGGCGGCGGCCTTTTCGTGCGTCCGCGAACCGACCGCCAGCAACATGCCGGTCTGCGATTGCGCCAGACCACGCGCAAAGGCCCGGGCAATCGTTCCGGCCGCCAGCAAACCCCAACGAATTTTTCCGCTCATGTCGCACTTCTTTCAAGTCTACTCGTGAATCTCAAGCCACCGCGGCCGATGCGAGTCAAAATGAAATACATGGCGATCTTAGCATGTCGGAAGGACCCCGAGGAATATTTTGCCTTCGAGACTCTTAAACTCCCCCGCGGACGACACGGCTCGTGCTACGTAGCGGAGTGCTACTTCGCAGCGTAGCAAGGTCGTCCCTCCAAATTCACGTAGCGTCCCATCTTCAGGTGATTCGCAGATGCGCCCGTCCGTGATGTGGTGGAAGGGCAAGGTGGGGCGCTCTCGCCGAGAGCGCCGTCTTCGTTCTAAACACAACCGCACGACAGTTTGTCACCATGCACGACAAGTTGTCCAGTCAAGCACGAGCCCGCGCGGAGCGCTTCCCACTTTAATGGCCCCTCAGCGTGAAAACAGTTTGCACAACAGCGCTGAAATCAGATTGGCACAACACTTGCTATTAAACGCAATGATCTTTGTGGCATGGGCCACAGAAAGGAGGGTTCAGGGTCTCAGGGTTCAGGAAGGAACTTGTTGTGCATTGCTTCACCTCCTTCCTGAACCCTGTTCTGCGAAACCGCCATTGTGTTGATGGTGGTGTTGGTCTGTGTAGAACGAGCGCAGGCAGGCGGCTACACCAGGCTCGTGCTATGCGCTATCCGGCCAACGGTCGGCGGCGCGACAGAACCCTGAGTTGCTTGCGTAGCCTTGGTTATGGAAACAAAACCAAAAGTTTCACGCTGGATGATCGCCGGCATTGTATTGCTGGCCGTGGTGGCCTTGTTGCAGGCGGCTATCCTGCTGCGCGGATTTCCGTTGCGGGCAAAGTGGTTTACGGCGCGTTCCGCACCGCTCGCGCGCGTTGGATGGAATCCTGGCGAGTCCTTCGACCGCATGCAGGGAGAGATTGACCGGATGTTCGAGCGGGCCTTCCCCATCGAGTCCAGGCCGCTCGCAACCAATCTTCAGGAGAACCTGTCGGTCGAAAACCCCTTCGACAGAATGCGCCGGATGCGCGCCCAGGTGGATGCCTTGTTCGCCCATGCGGCGGACGACCTGGAACACTTCGGCCCGCCGCTGGCGTTCGACGAGGGCTGGCGCGACCTGCCGGCCGCGCCGGGGCTCAATGTCGAGCAGACCGCGGAGCGCTGCCGGATTGCGCTGCACCTTCCCAACGCCGACGCGCAGGGCATTCGTATTTCCGTGGCGGGACCTTACCTGACCATCGCGGCAAGTTTGAGTCAGACGCGCGGACAAACCAGCGGTTGGAGCCGCATCGAACGCTGCATCCGCCTGACCGAAACGCCAGACCCGGCGCAGATCGCGGCGAACTACACTAATCATGTCCTGACGATCGTGGTGCCGCGGCGCCCAGGCACAACTCCCACAATCACGGAGATTCCTGTACACTGAGGACCACGCGCGGGCCGCATCGCGGCTGACGGGCGATCTGCAAGAAGAAAGGATGGAGGCATGCTGGAAGTACGCGATTTGCATAAACGCTTTGGGCCGATTCACGCGGTCCGGGGCGTCTCGTTCAAGGTCGAGCGCGGCGAAGTGCTGGGTTTTCTGGGGCCCAACGGAGCCGGAAAGTCCACCACCATGCGCATGATCACCGGCTTCCTGCCGCCTTCGGCGGGCACGGCGATTGTGAACGGGCATGACATCGTCAGCGACACGCTCGCCGCCAAGCACGAAATCGGCTACCTCCCCGAAAATTCGCCGGTTTACGGCGAAATGACGGTGGTCCAATTCCTGCGCTTCGTGGCCGAGGTGCGCGGATTCCACGGTGTGACGCGCGATGCGCGGGTCGAGCATGCGATCGCCCAATGTCATCTGGAACAGGTCCGCCTGCAGGCCATCGAGACGCTTTCGAAAGGCTACAAGCAGCGCACGGGCCTCGCCCAGGCAATTCTGCACGATCCCCCGGTGCTGATCATGGACGAACCAACCGACGGTCTGGATCCGAACCAGAAGCAGGTTGTGCGGGCGATGATCCGCGAGATGGCCCTCCAGAAGGTGATCGTGCTCTCGACGCACATCCTGGAAGAGGTGGATGCCATCTGTACGCGCGTGATTGTCATCGCCCACGGCCAGATCGTCGCCAACGGCACCCCGGCCGAACTCAAGGCCCGCAGCCCGTCGGGCCGGCTGGAGGATGTCTTCCATACGCTCACCATCGGCGACGAACCGGTCCGCAAGGTCGGCTGACGCCTTTTCACAAACGATTCCGGATACAATTAGGAGACTGAATCATGACGTGTTTTTCTGGACCCGCCTGGGCGGTGTATAAACGGGAAGTCCGCGCCTATATCACCTCGCCCGTGGCGTATGTGTTTATGGTGGTGTTTCTGGTGCTGACGGCGTTTCTGACCTTTTCGGTCAGCAATTTCTACGAAAACAATCAGGCCGATTTACGGAGCTTCTTCATGTGGCATCCGTGGGTCTATCTGATCCTGGTCCCCGCCGCCGCCATGCGGCTGTGGGCCGAGGAGCGGCGCACGGGCACGATCGAGCTGCTGCTGACGCTGCCGATCACGCTGAACCAGGCGATTCTGGGCAAGTTCTTCGCGGCCTGGACCTTTCTCGCGGCGGCGCTGGCGCTAACCTTTCCGATCGTAATAACCACCTGCTACCTTGGCGCGCCCGACGGCGGCGCGATTGCGGGCGGTTACCTCGGCAGCCTGCTGCTCTCCGGCGCCTACCTCGCGGTCGGCATGCTGACGTCGGCCATGACGCGCAACCAGGTGATCAGCTTCGTGCTCTCGGTGGCGATCGGCTTCTTCCTGCTGATCGCGGGCTGGCCGCCGGTCACCGGCATGCTCGCCCACTGGGCGCCGCTCTGGCTGGTGGACGGCGTGGCCGCCTTCAGTTTCATGGCGCACTTCGATTCGCTGCAGCGCGGCGTGCTGGATTTGCGCGATCTGGCCTACTTCGTCAGCGTGATCGTCTTCATGCTCTTCACCGCGCATGTCGTGCTCGAAAACCGCAGGGCCGCCTGATTCGCATAGTAAAGGAACATCACAAATATGCACTCACCAAATTCGACTCTTCGGGCCTGGCGCATCGGCGGCGGCATCGCCGGCGTGCTGATTCTGCTGGCGATGCTGGTTGCCGCCAACCTGATTTTTGGCGTCTTCAGACTGCGCGCCGATCTGACCCAGGAACGGCTCTACACGCTCTCCCCCGGCACGCGCGCGGTGCTGGCGGATCTGCGCCATCCGGTAACGCTGCAGTTCTTCTTCAACGGCAGCGAACCCAGCCTGCCGGGGCCGCTCAAGAATTTCGCGGCTCAGGTGCGCGACCTGCTCGGCGAATACGAAAAGGCCGGGGCAGGCAAGATCGTCATGGAGCCCTACGATCCGGCGCCTGATTCCGACGCCGCGGACCTGGCCGAAAGCCAGGGCGTCGCCGGCCAGCCGATCAACGCGGAAGGCGCCATGCTCTACCTGGGCATCGCCGCCGTCTGCGGCGACCAGCACGCCGCGATCCCCGTGGTGGACCCGCGCGCGGAGGCCATGCTGGAATACAACATCACGCGCCTGATCCAAAACGTGGCGCAGCCGGAAAAGCCCGTGGTTGGCGTGCTGAGTACTCTGCCCGTGCTGGGCGCGCCGTCCGGCCTGCCGCCGATGATGGGCGGACCTCCGAAGGGCCAGGAAAAAACCTGGGCGGCTTTTGGCGATCTGCGTGAGCTTTACAACCTGCGCCAGGTCCCGGTCTCGGCCGAAACGATCGCCCCCGAAATCAAGACCCTGATCGTCGTCCACCCCAAGGAACTTTCCGAGCGCACGCTCTACGCGATCGACCAGTTCGTCCTGCGCGGCGGACGCCTGATCGCATGCCTGGACCCTTTCTGCACCGTCGATCCGGGCGCCGGCGACCAGATGGCCATGATGGGCGGCGGCGGCGGACGGAGTTCCACGCTCGGCAAACTGCTACCCGCCTGGGGCGTGCATTTCGACACCGACAAGATAGTCGCCGACATCGAAGCCGCTACGCCGGTGCGCGGCCGCGACCAGCAGGTAGTCGAGTCGCCGCTTTATCTCTCCCTGCGGGCTGACAATCTCAATCCCAAGGAAATCGCCACCGCTTCGCTGGAAAGCATGATGATGGTCTACGCCGGCTCCTTTACGGTTGACGAAAAGAAGGGGCTCACGGCCACGCCGTTGATTCACTCCAGCGCGCGCTCTTCGCTCACCGACACCATGGCCGCGCAATTCGACCCAAAGGCCGGACTTCGCGATTACAAACGCACCGACAAGCAACAATGGCTGGCGGTTCGGATCGAGGGGCACTTTACAACGGCCTTCCCGGACGGCCAGCCCGCCGCCAGAAACGCGGACGGCAGCGCGCAGACCAACGCCGCCGCCACCGTCAAAGGCCTCGCCGAAAGCGTCACCAACGGAACCGTCGTTCTGGTAGGCGACGTGGATTGCCTGGCCAATCCCTACACCGTTCAGGAAATGGACTTCATGGGCATCTCCCAGCCGGTCAACAACAACATCGCCTTCTTCGGCAACCTGGTTGACCAGTTGAACGGCGGTCCGGCGCTGATCGCCATCCGCAGCCGCGGCCGCACGCAACGTCCCTTCAGCCGCGTGCTCGCCATGCAGAACACCGCCACCGAACGCTGGATCGAGCAGGAAAAAGCCCTCGAGGAGAAACTCCAGGCCACGCAACAGCACATCAAGGAACTGCAAACTCGCAAGGACGACAAGCAGCGCCTGACGCTCAATCCCCGGCAGCAGCAGGCCATCGAAGGTTTCCGCCAGGAGGTCGTCAACACCCGCAAGCAACTCAAGGACGTGCGCAGGAACCTGCGCGAGGACATCGAAGCTCTCGGCATGCGGATCAAACTGATCAATATACTTGCCATCCCGCTGCTGATCGCCGGCTTCGGCATCGCAGGCCTGCTGCTGCGCCGAAATCGGGCGAAGGGATAAAAAAGAAGTGAACAGTGAACAGTAGGAATGCAGGAAGCTTCAGCGAATTCGTTTTCACTGTTCACTGTTCACTATTAATCTGTGCATCTGAGTAATTGAATAAAACAGGAAAACAACATGAAAAACCGTCTTTTATTACTTGTTATTGCCGCGCTTGTGCTAGGGGCTGGCGCCTGGCTGGCCACCTCCCATTCCACTGCGCGTACACGCGCGACCGCCGTCGGAACCAAGGTATTGCCAGCGCTGCCGCTCGATCAGGTGGCCCGCATCGTGATCAGCGCTCCCGGCGGGACTAATACCACGCTCGTGCGGCTTAACGAACAGTGGGTGGTTGCGGAACGTGCGAACTATCCGGCCGACTTCGCCAAGTTGCGCGAGGCCGTGCAAAAATTGACCGACATGAAAATCCGGCAAGTGGTCCGCGTAAATCCAGATCAATTGGACGATCTGGGCCTGCTGCCTCCCGGCGCACACGCCGGCACAGGAACAACCGATCGCGTGGCCTCGGAGGTCGCGTTCCAGGACGCCGGCGGCAAAACAATCGCCGCGCTGCGGCTGGGCAAGCCGCGTATGCGCAGCGGCGGCGGCGCGGCAGGCGGCATGGATTTGGGCGGCTATCCCGACGGCCGCTATGTCGCCTGCAAGGATGGCGAGGCGCTGCTGGTGGCGGACAGTCTGGAGGAATTGACCAGTCCGATCGCAACCTGGCTCGACCCAACCTTTATTGACGTTCCCGTGGACCAGATTGCCAAAATGGAGGTTGCCGGTCCCAACCGCGCGCCCGTCGTACTAACCCGCCAAGCGGGAGGTGGCTTGACGCTATCGAATGTAGCAACCAATAAGGAAGCAGACGACTACAAGATCGGACGCATCGGCGGCGCGCTGACCGGACTACGATTCGCCGATGTGGCCGCGACCGGACTTATGGGCTCCGTGACCGGCCTCGACCAACCCGTTTTACTCACCGCCCACTGCACCGACGGACGCACGGTCACGATCCAACTAGGCGCCACCGTCACCAGCGCGTCCGAACGCTATGCCACCGTCGCCATCGCCTATGCGCCGCCCCCCGAAGCGGCGCCGCCCGCCGGCACCAACGCCGCCGCCCTGGCCGCGGCGAAAACGCGGGCCGCCACCGACCGCGCCGCGCGCGATATAACAGCTGCGGAGGTGCGCGATCTGCAATCGCGCCTCGCGCCCTGGTGTTTCAAACTGAGCGCCTACAGCGCCGACGCCATGCTGACCCCCGCGTCGGAACTCGTAAAAGACAAACCAGCGCCATCAACCAATACAACCGTCACCACTAAGAGCGAAGAGTGAACAGTAAACAGTGAACAGTGAGGAGTATATGAATACGGAACCCTTAAATCCCGCCGTGGCGCTTGCCGCCCGCAAGCAGCAACTCGACCTCCTGCGACAGGAGGTCAACAAAGTCATGGTCGGCCAGGAACGTCTGCTCGACCGCATGCTGATTGCGCTGATCACAAACGGTCACATCCTGCTCGAAGGTGTGCCCGGCCTGGCCAAAACCACCGCCGTCAAGACCCTCGCGCAGGCGCTGGGCCTGCAATTCCGGCGCATCAGTTTCACCCCCGATCTGCTGCCGGCGGACGTGATCGGCACCATGATCTACAATCCCAAGGAAGGCACCTTCGCTCCCAAACAGGGGCCGGTCTTCACCAACCTGCTGCTGGCGGACGAAATCAACCGCGCCCCGGCCAAGGTGCAGTCGGCGCTGCTCGAGGCCATGCAGGAACGCCAGGTCACCATCAGCGACCGGACCTATCCGCTGCCGGCGCCGTTCTTCGTCATGGCCACGCAGAACCCGATCGAACAGGAGGGCACCTACCCGCTGCCGGAAGCGCAGATCGACCGCTTTATGCTCAAGTGCCGCGTGGACTATCCCTCGCGCGACGACGAGCGGCGCATCATGCAGCGCTTCACCAAGCAGGAGGAAATCGTCATCCATCCCGTGCTGCAGATGGCCGATGTGCTTAAACTGCGCGAGGACCTGGAACAGGTCTATTGCGACGAAAAGGTCGGCGATTACCTGCTCGACATCGTGCGCGCCACGCGCAAGCCGGCGGATTACGGCCTCAAACTGGCCCAGCACATCCATTACGGCGGTTCGCCGCGCGCGGTGATCTACCTCAACCTCGCCGCTCGCGCCCACGCGCTGCTCAACGGCCGCGCCTACACCACGCCGCAGGACGTCAAGGAAGTCGCCCCCGACGTGCTCCGCCACCGCGTACTGCTGACCTACGAGGCCGAGGCCGAGGAGCTCACCAGCGACGCGATCATCGCCACCATTCTGGGCGAAATACCGGTGCCGTAAAATGGTGGAGGGTGGAGAGATATAGGAGATGAATAAATGGACGCCTTTGAACAGGTAATCGCTCAAATTCTCGAGCGCAAGGGTTACTGGACACGGACCAGCGTCAGAGTGGAGTTGACGTCAAAGGACAAGAAAGCCATCGAACGACCATCTTCACCTCGCTGGGAACTGGACATCGTGGCCTACAAGGGTGCGACTAACGAACTGCAAGTCGTGGAGTGCAAGTCCTATTTGGACTCCTACGGCGTCCATGCGTCCGCTTTCGATGGAACGGATACGAAAGCGGCAAAGCGATACAAGTTATTTACGGAACCGGTATTGCGCCGGGTGCTCATTGCGCAACTCAAAAAGCAACTGGTGAAGCAAGGGTTCTGCGCAACTAACCCATCCGTAAAGCTCTGCCTCGCAGCAGGCAAGATCCATGGTGACGAAAGTAGACTCAGAAATATCTTCGCAGAGAACGATTGGCAGTTATGGACGCCGGAATTGCTTCATGAGGAACTCAAGGCGCTTGGCAAGTCGGGATACGAGAACACGGTAGCCGCGGTCGTTACGAAGTTGCTGCTACGCGCGAAGGCGGACTAACAGGAAGCATGAAGCAGAAACCTAAAGCAGTAGCGTTATTCTGTGGTGCGGGCGGTTTGTCTCTTGGCTTCAAACGGGCCGGGTTCGATCTCCTTTTCTCGACGGATATTGACACTGACGCCGTTCAATCCTACAGGACGTTTTTTCCATCCGCGAACGTTTGGCGGGGCGATATTCGGCAACTTGATCCGGCAACACTTCCGAACAGTGTCGACATTCTCCTCGGCGGCCCACCGTGCCAGGGGTTCAGCAGCGCTGGGCAGAAGTTCTGGGACGACGAGAGAAACAAACTCTTAACCGAATACATTCGAATCCTCGACGCATCGCGCCCAAAATGGTTCCTCATGGAAAATGTTGAAGGACTATTGACGGCATGGGACGGCCAGTACATTTGCGAGACCGTGAAGGCCGTGTTGTCGCTCGGTTACAATGTAACCCTCGAGAAGATATATGCCCATGCTTACGGCGTCCCCCAGAGAAGAAAAAGGGTTGTGTTGGTTGGCAATCGGCTGGGTCATATATTCAGGTTCCCCCCTCATAGTCATAACGTCAGTGGGGCAATCTTCCGCAAGTCCGAAGCGACATTTCTGGAGGCAACCTCCGATCTACCACCAGCAACCACGGATTCCGAGCGTGTAATAAAGTATGCTCGCCCTTCGCAAAACGATTTGCAGAATTGGTTACGATCCGACCAAACCGATGTCGCGCAACACTTTTACTTCGTCCAGGGTGACGATCAGCGGGCACGCATGGCTGTGCTTAAACCAGGCCAGACCATGAACGACCTTCCTGAAGAACTGCAACACGACTCTTTCAAACGTCGCGCGAATCGTCGAGTGTGCGACGGAACACCGACGGAAAAAAGGGGCGGCGCGCCTTCGGGGATAAAACGATTGATTGCAGACGAACCAGCGCTGACAATCACAGGGGCAGCAATGCGTGAGTTCATTCATCCCTCGGAGAACCGTCCGCTCTCGCTGCGTGAATGCGCTAGACTGCAAACGTTTCCGGACAATTACATTTTTTCAGGCACAGCCGCTTCATGCCTGCAACAGATAGCGAATGCCGTTCCGCCTCTACTTGCCGAAATCATTGCCGCGCACATTGTGAAGGAATACGGTTTCGGCGTTGTGTACGAACCCAAGCGACCACATTTTCAGTTTTCGCTAACGCAATCGAACGGTATGAGCCCGGCGCTACGAAAAACCGAGCGAATGCTCAAGGAATTCATCGATGATGAAGAAGCTCAACTCAAATTGTTCGAAAAAGCAACGAGGTATGTTCTGTCATGATTTCAACTGAACTTAAAAGCCAATTCGCCAAAGCCAGGATGCTTGGACAAAGCGGCGATCGCGTATCCCTGTCGGCAAGTGAAATCGCATGGCTTCTATATCTTTCGGCCAACGATCTTGGATTGTCATTGTGTAATGCGGCATTTAAAACGCCTAAGAAGCAGATCCCATCATTCTTCGACATTCAGATTCCACCAGTATTGCCAAAGGAATGGGAGATTTTGACCACGGACGAACTTTTGACAGAACTTGACCAACTTATCGGAAAGGAGCCGGATGTCCGACTATACTTCGGCAACCTCTGCGAGATTTTCAAGCGACGCACCAAATACCAGCGCATTCTTTCAACACAGCCAAAACCAACAATGGATCAGGTCGGCCCGCGTAGCCTCCTCGAATATGGCATTGTGCCGACAAATCTTCTCGGAACATGGCTAATGTGGCGCAAATGGGTCTTTGACGTTGACAATAGAAGCGGCCAAGAGACGGGCTACCTATTTGAACCTGTTTTGGCTTCTTGTATGGGCGGCGTAACGGTTGGGTCTAGGAACTCTCCCGTAAAACGCATTAATGAAAGCGGCCAACAGACAGCAGACGGTCGGCAGATCGACTGTCTGGACGTTGACGCCAAAATCGCTTACGAATTCAAGTTGCGCGTCACAATTGCGGCCAGCGGACAGGGTCGTTTTGCTGAAGAACTTTCATTTCCTGTCGAGTGCAAGGCGGCAGGACTTACGCCAGTGCTGATTGTCCTTGATCCCACACCATCAACCAGACTTGCCGAATTACAGAGGGCTTTTGAGGCTAACGATGGCGGTGTCCACGTTGATGATGCATGGAAGGTTATTGAGGGAAAGGCAGGAAGGTGCATGAGCACCTTCATTGAAAAATACCTTCGTCCGGTCCTTCTCCAAATGGCGGCTTTCGACGACAAGTTGCCGGACACTCTGACTCTCGCTTGGGGTAATGACGACATTACTTTCAAAACGGCTAAAGAGTCGTTCACGATAAAGAGAAAAAGGGACGGCGACCAATGAAGTGTGCCGTCTACAGTCTAAATCCTTACAAAACTCATCGTCCCCATGGAACGCCTTTGAACCCTTAAACCAAACAGCCTTCCACCTTCCACCCTCAACCTTCCACCACTCTTCCCCATGCCCTTGGACGTACATGAACTGATGAAGCAGGTCGGCCGCATTCGGGTGGTCACCAGCCGCCTGATGGACGAACACCTATCGGGCGAGTACAAATCCGTCTTCAAGGGCCAGGGCATAGAATTCGATGAGGTGCGCGAATATACGCCCGGCGACGATGTGCGCTCGATTGACTGGAACGTCACGGCGCGCATGGGCCATCCATATGTCAAACGCTTCTGCGAGGAACGCGAACTCACTATTCTCTTCGTCGTGGACATTTCCGGCTCGCAGAGTTTCGGATCGGGCGACCGCTCCAAGGCCGAAGTCGCCGCCGAACTCACCGGCCTGCTCGCGCTCTCCGCCGTACGCAATCAGGACAAGGTGGGCCTGGTCCTCTTCAGCGACCGCATCGAACGCTACCTGCCTCCGCGCAAGGGCCGCACGGCGGTGCTGCGCCTGGTGCGCGAGGTGCTGGCGATGGAGGAAACCCGCCGCGGCACCGATCTCGCCGGCACGCTGCGCTTCCTCAATCGCGTGCAAAAGCGCCGCGCGGTGGTGTTCCTCGTTTCGGATTTCATCGCCGAGAACTACGAGAAGGAACTGCGCGCGACCGCCCGCCATCACGATGTACTTTGCGCCCGCATTCAAGATCCGCGGGAACGCGAGTTGCCCGACGCCGGACTGGTAGAACTGGAGGACCCGGAGACCGGCGCACTGGTGATGGTGGATACCGGTTCCCGCCGCCTGCGCGACGGCTTCCGCGTCAGCGCCGCCGCGGAGAATGCGGCCCTCACGCAAACTTTTCGCCGCCTGCGCATAGATGCCCTCGATCTCTCCACCGACCCCGACCGACCCTTTGTCAAGGAAGTGCATCGCCTCTTCCAACAACGCAAACACCGACGACGCGCGCGGAGTGGGACGCGATGAATACATCACAGGTGGAAGGTGGTAGGTGGAAGGTGGTAGGACGGAATAATTGTTCACTCACCCGCAAACATTTGCGAAGTTTCCTCGCGCTGGCCTTGCTGGCGGCCTTGGGCGTTGCCTGCGCGCCGCGTTCGACGACGGCAAAAAGCAGCGCCGATGCCGACAAGCCGCGCGCCGAAACGGTCAGTTCGGACGGCGTAACGGTCACGCTGCGCGCCGATACCGGAATGGCGCATCTGGACCGCGACCTGATCCTGCGCATCGGCGTGTCGTCGCCAACCAATTTCGACATCACCCTGCCGCCCCTGGAAAACCGCTTCAGCGGTTTCACCATCAACGGCTCGTACGATAGCGAACCTCAGCTTCGCGACGGGCGGCGGGAACTGGAGCGGATCGTGAAACTCACGCCGCTGGCCGCCGCCGAACACCGCGTGGCGCCGCTGATCGTCACCTGGTTCCGGACGGACCGCCTGCGCATGTCGGACTGGCTTGCCACGCGTCCCATGGTCTTCGAAGAAGCCCCGCTGATCGCAGGCGCGCTGCCCACGGGCGTCTCGGCGCCCGACCGCCCGATCTGGATTCCCCCTTCGCCGCGCAACATCATGCTGACGCTGCTCGCGTTGCTGCTGGCGGCGGGGTTGGTCTATGGCGCATACCGACTGCTGCGCCGCTGGCATCGCGAGATAGTGCTGCGCAGACTGTCGCCGAAGGAGCGCGCGCTTTGGGAACTTCAGGAACTGCTGGCGCGGGATCTGGTCGGACACCAGCGCGTCAAGGACTTCTACTACGAATTGACGGGCATTGTCCGCGTCTACATCGAACGCGCGCATGCCATCCGCGCCAGGGAACAGACCACGGAAGAGTTTCTGCAAGCCGTCAGCCGTGCTCCAGGTTTCGGGCCCCTCTGCGATTTCCTCGAGGCCGCCGACCTGGTGAAGTACGCTGCCTTTAAACCCACGCGCCCGGCCATTGACAATGCGATCGCCACGGCGCGCACCTACATCGAGACCGATGTCGCGGTTCAAACGGCAACCGTAACACCAACCCCGCCGGGAGGAGTGTAGGCATGTTCCGTTTTGCCACTCCACTGGCCTTCCTGCTTTTCCTGCCGCTACTGGCGGCGGCCTGGATGGTGCTGCGTCGGCGCCGCCAGCCCGCCCTGCCCTTTTCGGCGCTTGCCAGACTGCCGGTCAGCGCGCCGACATGGCGCGTCCGCTTGCGGCCCGTCTCCCCCTGGCTCGTGCTGCTTGGTGTGGCGCTCGCGATCATCGCCATGGCGCGCCCTCAGACCGTGCTGGAACGTGTCACGCGGCACACGGACGCGATTGCCATTGAAACCGTGCTCGACGTCTCAGGCTCGATGGACGCGCTCGATTTCTCGACCAGCGACGCTCTGCGCAGCCGCCTGGATGTCGTCAAGGAAACCTTCACGCGTTTCATCGAAAGCCGTCCCAACGACCTGATCGGCATCGTCAGTTTCGGCGGCTATGCCACCAGCCGCGCGCCGCTGACGCTGGACCATGCCGCGCTGGCGCACATCCTCAAGGGCATTGCTATTCCGTCGCAGGTGATTGACAACCAGGGCCGGGTGGTCAATGAGGAAGAAATGCGCACGGCCATTGGCGATGCCCTGGCCACCGCCTGCGCGCGTCTGCAGACCGCCACCAACGTCAAAAGCCGGGTGATCGTGCTGCTCACTGACGGAGACTCAAACACCGGCGTCAATAAACCCGACGAGGCCGCCAAACTCGCCAAATCGATGGGACTGCGGGTTTATACAATCGGCGTTGGCAGCACCGGTCGCGCTCCATTCCGCGCCCGCGACATGTTCGGCCGTGAAACCATCGGTTACGCCGATGTGACAATCGATGAAGAACAGTTGCGCCGCATCGCAGGCGCCACCGGCGGACGATACTTCAATGTCAAGGACCCGAAGGGACTCGCCGACGCGCTGGAGGACATCAATCGCCTTGAGAAAACCGCCGTCACCTCGGAGGAATTCCGCCAGTACCACGAATACGCCCCCGCCTTCATTCTGCCAGGTCTGGCGTTGGCGATGTTGGGCGCGGCGCTGAATACCTTGTTGCGGCGGAGGATTGTCTAGGGGGGCGGAACAGAAGCCAGAAGTCAGAATTCAGGAGTCAGAATGAAAACAATGGTGGTTTTATCCTCGGCAAGTAAGTTACTTGATGATGGCAATATGTTGAATGCTTATTCTTTTACCATTCTGAATTCTGACTTCTGAATTCTGGCTCCTTTTATTCTTTATGACCTTCCTCCACCCCAGCCTGCTCTTCCTGCTCTGGATCGTTCCCATCTCCGGGGCCATCTGGATCTGGATCGCGCGCCATCGCCCGCGCTCCGCCTCGCGATTTATCAGCGGGGCCCTGGCGGTGCGGCTGCTGCCGCCGACGGACACGGCGCGTTTCGCCGTCCAACTGGCGCTGTTGCTCAGCGGCGCGCTGCTGGCGCTGCTTGCCGCCGCGCGGCCTACCTGGGGTGCCCGGCCGGAGCGTGTTTATCAGCGTGGCCGCGACCTGATTATCGCGCTGGACGTTTCGCGCTCGATGCTGGCGAGGGATGTACACCCCTCGCGCCTCGGCCGGGCCAAGGCGGATTTGCAGGATCTCGCGCGCATTTTGCACGGCGACCGCGTCGGGCTGGTCGCCTTCCGCGGCAAGGCCATCACGCTTTGCCCGCTGACCACGGACTACGCCTTCTTCTCCCAGATGCTCGACAACGCCGGGGTTGACTCGGCGCCCGCGGGAGAAACCGACATCGGCATGGCCCTGGACCGCGCGGTGGAGGCCTTCGACGCGACCGAAGGCGCGCACCGGGCGGTGGTGCTGGTTTCCGACGGCGAGGATCTGGCCGGACGTTCCAAGGATGCCGCCCAGCGCGCCCGCGAAAAGGGCGTGGTGGTCTTCACCGTTGGTCTCGGCAGCACCGCCGGGGCCGTGATCCCCGCCGGCGCCGAGGACGCCGCGCCCATGACCTACAACAACCAGGATGTCGTCAGCCATCTGAATCACGAAACCCTGCGCGAGATCGCCGAAATCACCGGCGGCGCCTACGTGCCCGTCGGACAGAGCCGCGTGCAACTTGGCGCGCTCTACCGCGACCATTTGAGCCGCCTGCAGGCGCGCGATTTACAGGAGTCCATCACCCAGCGCCGCGTGGACCGCTTCCAGTGGTTGCTGCTGCCCGCCATACTCGCCTGGCTCGCCATGCTCGCCCTCAGCCGCGGCCAACCCCTGCTCCGCCGCCCCGCCGCCCCCCCCGCTCCCCACTCCCCACTCCCCACTCACAACTCACCACTCACGACTCCCCACTCACCACTCACCACTCACCACTCACCACTCACCAGCCTCGCCGTCAGCGCGCTGTTCATCGCCGGCAGTCTCCAGGCGCAGACCAATGACACAGCGGCGCCTGACGACGTCAGCAGCAACATTTCCTCCGCCAGCGTTACATCTGCGCATAACGGCGCCATAGTCAGCAGTCGCGATCTGGCGCGCGACGCACAGCGCCAGGCCGCGCTCCACAACTATCAGTCCGCGGCGGACACCTATCTCCGCGCCGCGTCCAATGCCACCGTCGAAGCGTCCGCCGACTATCTCTACAACGCCGGCTGCGCGCTCTTCGACGCCGGCCAGTATGCCCCCGCCGCCGAACTCTTCCGGCAGCGCCTGTCGCACGGTGACAAACCCGCGCCCGCCGGTTTGCGCAACCTGGGCGCCACGCTGACCGCGCTCGCCGATCGCAGCAGCTCCGCCACCAATCCCGCCACCGAGACGCGCGCCCGCAGTCTGGCCGAAGCGGCTGACGCCTACCGCCGCGCGTTGCGCGCCGCGCCCGACGCCGGACAAACCCGCGCCGATCTTGCGGTGGTCGCCGCGCGTCTTCCCGAGGCCCGTGAACAGGCGCGCATTGCCGCGCTAATGGAGAAACACGGACAAACCCCCGCGCCGCAAATTGCCGACCAACTGCTCACCGAAGAGCGCCAGGTCACAGCCGCTGCCGACGCGGCGGCCACCAACCTTACTCCCTCCCGCGTGGCCCAACTCGAGGAAGCCGCCCGCTTACAACGCGAGGCATCCGACTTGATCGTGCCGCTCAAGGCCAAACTGATCGAGGCGCTGAAACAGCAGCCCAAGGCCACCAACATGCCCGGCCCGGAGGCAATCGCCGCCTATATCGAAAGCGTGCGCGATCATCTGGATGCCTCGGCCTCGCGCCTGCGCGACCTCGAACCGGACGCGCCGCAGCGCGCCGCCGACGGCGAGGCCGCCATCTACCGGCTCTGGAAAGGCGTCGCCTCGCACGAGATGGCTTTGCGCGAAGGGTTGCGCCGCCAGACCAACGCCATCGCGCTCACGCAGCACATGGAGCGCGAGCCGGACGGGCGTCTGCGCGGCGAACAGCAGGAGACCATCGACCTGACGCAGATTTTCAGCAATCGTTTCGCGCAGGCCGTCCCGCCCCAGGGCCTGCCCGCGCCGCCGCCTAAGCCGAGTCAAACAGTCGGGCAGTCGGGCAGTCCGGCAGTAGCACCGGCCAGCGCCGCCGCTCCCAACACCAACATGTTGATCAGCGCCGAAACTCGGGCCAAGATACTCAAACTCGCCGACGAGGCTGTTGATACACAGCGCCAGGCGCTCACCGCACTGACATCCACAGATCCGTCCAACGCCCTGCCGCAAGAGCGCAAGAGTCGCGACTTACTGACGGAAATCGCCAAACTGCTGCCCCCACCCCCGCCTCAAGACCAGAATCAAAAGCAACAAGATCAAAAGGATCAAAAGCAGCAGGACCAAAAGCAGTCGCAAACCAACTCTCCCGCCAATCCGCCGCCCAAGTCCGACAACCCGCAACCGCAGCCCAAACCGCAACCCAAACCGGGCGAGATGACTCCGGAGCAAATTCAAAAGATGCTCGATGAGGCCAAGCAACGCGAAAAAGAACATCAGGACGAAATGCGCGACCGTAACAACTACAACCCGCTCCCGGCGGTTGGCCGGGACTGGTAATGACGCAGGTGTTCGGTGTTCAGAAAAGAGATTGAGTCTCCATCCGCCACAGTGGTATATTACTAAGGAAAGAGGTTAGTTATGCATAACGAGTTTACGGCCATCGTGGAACGCGATGAAAAGTGGTTTGTCGCTTATTGCCCGGAAATCCCTGGCGCTAACGGACAGGGTCGAACGAAGGCGGAGTGCTTGAAGAGCCTGTCAGCGGCTGTCGATCTGATTCTTGAAGACCGGCGCGAGGACGCCCTGCGCGGTCTTCCGGCGAATGCCATGCAGGAATTGGTGGCCGTAGGGTGAAACGGAACGAACTGTTGCGGCATCTTCGTCGCCATGGGTGTTACCTAAAGCGAGAAGGCGGTTCACACTCGCTTTGGGCCAGCCCCAACACAGGTCGGATCGAGGCTGTTCCGAGGCACACCGAGATACCAGATCGTCTGGCCGCAAAGATTTGCCGGAGTCTTTCAGTCCCCGAACCAAAATGAGAGAGCAGAACCAGCGCCCGGTCAATTTATAGGACTGGCAACGCGCAAGACGATTGCATGTAACTGTCATATTATGACAGTATCTAGCAAATGCAAACCGTGACCGAAATTGCCCTCGAAAGGGGAAATCGCGCTGTCTTTACGCGGCAGGAGGCCGCCTATTGGACCAATGATAGTGGCGCACGTCTTAATGCGCTTCTCAAACGTTCCGTCGGCGCAGGAGAGGTCTGGAGAATTCGCCGGGGGCTCTACTGCCTCGATAAGCGTTATCTCCATTCCAGCGTAAACCCGCTTGAACTGGCACAGCGCATCCATGGTCCAAGCTACATCAGCCTGGAGTCCGGGTTGTCTTACCATGGATGGATCCCCGAGGCGGTCTATGCGATTACCAGCGCATCGCTGGTTCGTTCCCGCTCGTTCGACACCCCGCTGGGAGTTTTTAGTTTCACGCGCGTGCCACAGACCCAATTTTTCATTGGCGTCAGCCGCATCGAGACTGAAAACGGCGGAAGTTTCCTGATGGCGGACCCACTCAAGGCATTGGCCGACTATGTCTATGTTCATCACTGCAAATGGGACTCTGTCGCTCCAGTACTCGAATCCCTGCGTGTCGATGAACACTTGCTGGCGGAGCTGAAAGCCGATTCCTTCGACCCGCTGATGAACCATTACCGGACCGGTCACGTGCAGCGTTTTCTAGCCGGCTTTAGAAAGGACTTGGGGCTATGAGCAGAGCCATCAAAATAAGCACTCTCGAAGTTCAGGGGATCGCGATCACGATCCTCAACAAGAACGACCAGGATTACATTTCGTTGACGGATATCGCGCAATATCGGGATTCTCAGGAGCCATTTGCCATCATCAACAACTGGATGCGTGGTCGTAGCACGATCGAATTCTTGGGGCTTTGGGAAAAGTTGAGCAACCCAAGCTTTAAACCTCTCGAATTCGAGAGGTTTAGTGCGCTAGCGGTTACTCGGGAAAACGATTGAGCGCCCATCCAACACAGTGGTATATTGCAGCCGGAAAAGAGGTGAGGATATGCATAACGAATTTACGGCCATTGTGGAACGTGATGAAAAGTGGTTTGTCGCTTATTGCCCTGAAATCCCAGGCGCTGACGGACAGGGCCGAACAAAGGCGGAGTGCTTGAAGAGCCAGTCCGCGGCCGTTGATCTGATTCTTGAAGACCGGCGCGAGGACGCCATGCAGGAATTGGTGGCCATCGGGTGAAACGGAGCGAAGTTGCATAATAACCCTTCATGTTTCCGCCCATGATCAAGTACAAATGGAACCCGGATAAGAACGAATTGCTCAAGCGCACACGGGGCATCAGTTTTGAGCAGGTGGTTTTGCATATCGAGCAGGGTGATTTGATAGACATTATTGACCATCCCGATCAGATTAAGCATAACGGCCAGATGATTCTATTTGTCCGAATCAGAAACTATATGTTTGCAGTGCCATTTATACAAGACGGGGATGACTGGTTTTTGAAAACCATAATGCCCAGCAGAAAAGCGACAAAGAAATACTTGGAGGATACATGAAAAAAACGCTTTATTTAGATGAAGAAGAGAAGGGCTTGGACGAAGCTCTCAATCGCGGAGAATGGCGTTCCGTAAAAAACGTGAAAGAAGAGATCGGAAAACATCAGCAATACGCTAGAAATACATTGCTGAAGGATAAACGCGTGAATATCCGCATATCATCGGCCGATTTGGAGACCTTGCAGACAAAAGCCGTCGAGGAAGGGCTTTCATATCAGACATTCATCGCCAGCGTTTTGCACAAATTCGCGGCCGGACGATCATTGATAAAGCAATAATAGTTTAAACCATGTTCGACAATTGAGCATGGCGCGTGAGACTTGAGAGTGCCGGCGGCGGGAGAAAAGCTGCCCACTCCAAGAAAGAACATCTCATGGACACCCTCTATATAAACATCGGCACTGTGAAATGTTGTCTGTTCGTAAGGATGTCGCGTCGATTCTTAAAGGTGCTACAGCACAATCCCGTGCTGTACTTCGCGGTTGAGGAGGCCCTACAGTGTGCAAAGAGCGGCTATTACGGCATTGGAATCCTAGCGTTGTCCCAGATTCTGAATGCCCTTAACAAGACAACGCCGACAAGTCGACATGTTGTGGCCCATGAGATACTTCGGCACCGCCCCAACAGCCCCGCCTTTGAGTGCGTTCTTGAGGCACTCAAGAAGACAGCATATGAGCAAAGCAAACGAGAACTCGCAAAGTCGAAGGACAAGGCCGCTTATCGGCGACGTTTGGTGGAAGAGTGGCATGTTCTGATTTGCATACTCCATCCTGAACGAGTACTACCGTTGATTCCCGCATCAAATGAATCACTCACCAAACCAAAGGCCGACCAAACCGTTGCTGGTGATCGGGTGAACCCGCCGCCCCAACGATAACGTTCGCATTAAGAGAAGGACAACCATGATCGGCAAAATCGGAGCCTATGTGATCACGTTCGTCGTCCTCGCAGGCATCGAACTTCCTTTCTTCCCAATCACATTATCCCTGTCGGTCGCATTCAAAAAAGCCAAATGGATCTCGCCTTTCGTCATTTGCCTACTCGATGTCATCAAAATCGGCGCTGCTGTACTTCTTGCATCATGGCTGATCCACAAGATCGGCCAGTCGCCATCGTGGTTGATGTTCCTCATCCCTGGATATCTCATGGTTCAGAATACATTGATGAGGATCAACCGTGTGAAAGCAGGAAGAAGTAATGTGAAACGGATTCTTGAGCAAAAGGGTGAACCGGAATCGTACGATCAAAGGCATGACCTTTGGATCGAGCAGGCACATCTTGCAGGTGATGTAATCGGGTGGATTGTCGGAACCAATTTGGTGTTGCAGTCCTCTAAGTTCTTCTAAGAAAGGAAACTGCGAACCAGAACAAGAAGATGCATTCTGCGAACACAGCATATGAGACTCTCGAATTGCTCTGGAACAACTATATCGAACTCGCAACGAAGGTTGACCCGGAAGCGATGGATACGCAGGCATTGGCAAGGTACGCCAATTGTAAACACCCCGTTCGTCCTTTCCGGATATCGACGTGGCTCGCCAGGCAAGGCTACTTCGTGGCAGCTTGGGGTCTCTGGGAGTACTATTCGGGGAAGCTCTGCGACAAGTTGCCGAGCAAGGTGGAGAGACGCAAAGGCAAATCACATGTAGAGTGGGTCAGGAATTCTCTTGAAGTCAACGCGATTGAATTCCCTGAATCCGGGTGGTTCAACAGCGCCAATTGCCTCCGCAATCTCATCGCACATCACGGGGGACGGGTTGCCGGGCCAAGAGCAGAGAGTCTAATCAAATGTGCCAGTATGGCGTTCACAGACATTGAGGCATACGCGGACGGGTACATTGCGATCACGCATTGCCAAGTTGCGGACCTTCAACTGAAGGTAGAGGATTTTATACAAGACATGGCGACAGTCGAACCCTTATCAGTGTAATCTGTAATATCCGTGGTAAAATAGTTGCGGGAACCTAACGAAACATGCATAATTCCGGCATAGCATCAGGAAGCAAACCGTTGCTTTTCGCCGCGTTTTTTTTCTGTTTGGTGGCCGTTGCCGCTTGCGCCGACGAGCCCTCGCTCCAGGTTACCGTCAATCGCAGCCAGATTTACATTGGCGAATCGCTGCTGATGGATGTACGCGTCGGAAACGCCGCCGGCGCCGCTCCCGACCTGAGCGCGGTCACCGGCTGCGTCCTGCGTCCGCTTGGAAGTCAGGACGTCAGCCAGTATTCAATGACCTTTATCAATGGCCGCATGCAGCATGTCGGCTTCAGCGGGCGCGTCTACCGTTATGAGGCGACGCCCAATCAAGCCGGCCGTTTCATCCCCGGTCCCGTGCGGGTGACGCTTGCCGGCGGACGCGTGCTAAGCGAAAGCGCGCCGGCGGTCACCGTGACCGGCATTGAACAGCAGTCCTGGGTGACACTGCGACTGACCGCCTCGGGCAATGACGTTCTGGTAAACGAACCCTTCGATCTGCGACTCGCCATCCGCATCCGCCGGTTGACCGGCGCACTGGCCGCGCTGGACCCGCTCTACCCCGAGGCCGCGCCGCTGCTGAATGTGCCTTACATGAACGGCGAGAACATCGACGGACTTAAGACGCCCGACCTGAAAGCCTTCCTCAACAACCGCCTGCTGTCCGATCCGCGCCAGCCGGGTTTTGCGATCAACAACTTTACGGTCCAGTCGGGGATGCCCATTCCCTTCGACATCGACGGTCCGCGCCAGGCCCGGTTTCACCTCGATCGCGAATGGGTTGCAGCCGACGGAGCGGAATACGCCGAATACACACTCGTCCTGCGTTACGAACCGCTCAAGGAAGGCGACTACACCTTTGGTCCGGTGATTTTCAAAGGTCCCGTACCCGTGGCCGGTTCCGAAGCGGCAAATCCTCAACGCCAGGACGTGCTGGCCGTCGGAGCCGCGGTCACGGTCCGCGTCATCCCGCCGCCGGAGGATAGTCGGCCCGACTCCTACATTGGCGCCATCGGCAGCAACCTGACCGCCACGGCCGCGCTAGACGCGCAGACCTGCAATGTCGGCGATCCGCTGCAACTGACCCTGACCGTGGGCGGTGGTATTCAGTTGCACAACCTGCTCATCCCGCGACTCGACCTCCAGAGCAACCTCGTCGAACGTTTCGAGGTGTACCGCGACAGCGTGCAGACCGTGAAGCGCGACGATGCCCGCGCCTACCGCTACACCATCCGCCCGCGCGCGGCGGGCAGCTATGAACTGCCGGCCATCGCCGTGAGTTATTATGACGCGAGCAACCGCGCCTATCGCACCGTGACAACCGCGCCGCTGCCGATCAAAGTCCGGCGCACGACAGAGGTCACGGCCGAGCAGATTGTCGCCTCCACCAATCCAGTCATCCGCTCATCCGAACCGCCCGACGCCCGGCCCCTGTCGCCAACCGCAATGCGGCTCGATCCCCATGGTGCGGAATCGGCGCCGCTGCTCGGTTCGCCGTGGGTGGCGGCCCTGGCGGCGGCGGGTCCATCCGTTTACGGGATCGTCGTGCTGGCAGGCTTCGTGCGCCGGCGCCGTCCGGATTGGATGCGCGCCCTCCGCCGCCGCGGCGCGCTGCGCAGCGCCCATCGCGCGCTGAGGCAAACCGGCGCCGCCACGCCCGCCGCATACTGCGCCGTCCTGCGCGCCTTCCTCGCCGACCGCTGGAACCTGCCGCCGGCGAGCCTGACCCCCGCCGAAGCGCGCGACGCTTTGCTCCATTGCGGCGTGTCCAACGACGCGGCGGAGGGAGTGGCGCGGGAACTACAGCGCCATATCGAAGCCTCCTTCGGCGGCGATACAGAACCCCTCGACTCCGTGACGCGAGACCGGTTATACAAAGTATTGTGCGCCGCCAACCGCACGGAGGCAGGGACATGAGAACCATCAGGCGGAAGGGGTGTTCGGTGTTCGGTGTTCAGGGTTCAGGTTTCAGGGTTCAGGTTTCAGGTTTCAGTAAATCGCTCACTGGTCAGGCGTCGGACGCAGTGCAACGCAATTCTCGTAGCCGCTCCGGTGACGGCGTGGCTCTTCGCCCTCCCCCTCACCACTCCCTACTCACCACTCACCACTCCCCACTCCCTACTCACCACTCACCACTCACCCGCCTTCTCCTGCCGTCCCTGCTGCTATTGCTAATGCTGCCTGCCATGCCGGGGCGCGCGGCGGCGCTGCCGGAAGACGAACGCCGTTTCCTCTGGGACAAAGCCAATACCGCCATGGCGCATGCGCGCACGCCGTCCGAGTTCAGCGCCGCGGCGCGGCATTACGAAACTCTGGCGGCTGCGGGAATTCAAAATGGCACGCTTTTTTACAACCTCGGCACGGCCTTGCTGCAAGCCGGGCGCTTTGACGAAGCCCGCCGCGCGCTGGAGCGCGCCGAACGTTACGAAGGCGCGGCCCCCGACATCCGGCGCAATCTGCTGGCGGCATACAGCGGCGCGCAAAAGAATCGCCGGCCGGATTTGCCATGGGACCGCTCGGTATTCGTCTGGCATTATGCGCTGCCCTGCGACATGCGCGCACTGCTCGCGGCGGCATCATTCTCATTCGCCTGGCTGCTCATGACGCTGGGGCGCGCTGTCCAGGGCGCCCGCGTGCGCTGGCCGGTGCTGCTGGCTTTCGCCGCCAGTTTCGCCCTCGCCACCAGCGTGTTGACAACCATACTCTCCGAAACCCATCCGCTGCCCTCGAATTTGTCGTCCTTCATTCCGTAGCCGCGCCGGTGAAGGCGTAGTTTCCCTCGTCCTGTTGTGTTCTTGACGCGAATCAAGATGACGCGTAAATTGGCGGGGCATGGCGATATGCTAGAACCGCCTGCACAAACAATTCAAGGTCTTGCCTTACCGCGAGAGGAGATGCATATGAAAACTCGATCGTTGATGGGTGCGATGGCCGTGTCGATGGTGCTCTGCATTGGACAGATGCCATGTGCCGCCGAACCGGTTATCATCCCGGCGGAAATCACCCTGGCGAAAGGAAGCAACCTGAAGCCGTGTCCAGTCAAAGGTTTCTTTACGATCAATGAAACCGGCTTGGGGTCCGCATACACTTTTCGGGTTTCCAACATCCGTTGCATTGTGCGGGAACGTGTCCCGGGGTCACAGACCGATAGCGCAACGGTGATCAGCCTGTGCGACTGGAATGGGACCATGAGCGTAGTCATCGTGACAATCCGGATTCCTGCGAGCGTGACGCCCTACGACGCCGTCATTTCTGCGCTGGCTTCCGCCTGATTCAGTTCCATTGTGGTCGCCATGAAAGATAACGATAATGTGGCCGTGCTCGGACTGGGTATCATCGGTAGCCAGTGGGCAACGCACTACGAAACGGCGAAATGTCTCGCGGCCAGCTGGAACCGTTCGCCGCGTCAGGATGCACCCAGGTTTGTAGCCCAACCGGACGAAGCCGCGCGGCGCGCCGGGATCATCCAGATTGTGGTGTCCGATCCGGCCGCCGTCGAGTCCGTCATCGGCGGGATCCTGCCGGAGCTCGGGCCAGGCCACCTGGTTATCCAGTCCAGCACCATCGATCCCGCTTCCGCGAAGCGCTTTGCCGGACTGGTCGGCGGAACAGGCGCGCATTACGTCGAGGCGCCGTTCACGGGTTCGAAACCGGCCGCGCAGGCCAAAAAAGTGGCCTTTTATCTGGGCGGGGAGCCCGCCGATCTCGATCGCGCCGAAGACGTTCTCGCACTGCTGAGTCAGGCGCGCCTGCGCATCGGTACGATCGAACAGGCCGCGGCGCTCAAACTGGCCATGAACCTGCAGATCGCCATCCAGATGGAAGCGCTGGCCGAGAGTCTGACCTTTTCCAGGGCGGCGGGCATAGCGGACGATGTCTATTTCGGCGCACTGGAGAAAAACGTGGGATACTCCGGATTGGTGCAACTGAAGAGCGACAAGTTGCGCCAGGGCGACTGGAGTCCGCAGTTCAGCGTCAAACACATGCTGAAAGACATGCGCCTGGCCCTCGGCGCAGGAAAGGCCGCCACGCTGCCACTGACGAAGGGGGTGGAAGCCTGCCTGGAACGGGCACGCGCCAACGGCTGGGGCGACCTGGATTTTTCGGCGCTTTGCAGGAACCTGCTATAGGCGGACAAGATCGGCATCAACTCGAACAGTCATCACACGCACCCCGAGGACGATTTCGCGCATATGGTGGAGCGCATGAAGGCGCAGCGTTTTCCCTGGATTTACGCGCGCGACTTCGCGCAGGACACGGCGCTGGCTTATGGCGCCCTGCGCACACCCCATTTTTTCGTGTTCGACAAGGCGCGCAAACTGGTCTATACCGGCCGCGGCTTGGATAATCCCCGCGATGCGGCGGCCAGCAAGACCCACGACTTGGACCGCGCGCTCGATGAACTAATGGCGGGCCGGCCGGTCAGCGAGCCGGTGACGAATCCGATCGGGTGCAATGTGAAATGGGAAGGCAAGGACGCGCATTGGATGCCGCCCGACGCCTGCGATCTGGTATGAGCGCCAGCCGTGGACTAATGCCCCACTGACTGCCAGACCTTGATGGATTGGACCGGATGCACAAGCATCAGCACGTTCAACGATCAGCGGCGAATTCTCGAGCAGTTCCCAGCCCGCCTCGATGATCAGGGCGATCAGAAAGCGGTGTTTTAACGGCAGGCGGCGGGCGACCAGCCACAGGAAGCCGTAAAACAGCATGCCGTGGATAATGTGCGAAAAGGAGTAGGCGTCCGCCACGCGCTGGGAGTTCTCGCTGGACCAGACATCCCCGTCCCACCAGCCGAAGCATCCGTCGGGCCCGAGCAGCGACCGGCCCGAATGGCGCTCGATCACCGCCACCGCGAAAAAAACGGCCGCGCAGCTCAGAATGACGAAATGGCGCTTCTTCAGGAATGCGCCGCAGGCTGCGACAAACGACCCGACGGAATGCATACAGTCAATGCAACTCATTAATGCCTGCCTAAATGCGGCTCTCGAAATCGGCCAGAATATTCATGAAAGAGACATAGGCGTCGTAGGGCGAGTCGCCGGCGGGGGTGGCGCCGGGCTGGGCGGTGGAGGGGTCCATTGCGCGCAAATACCAGGCGTCCTGCAACATGCGCCAGGTGCTCTTCAGCGCCGGATCGCAGCTCTCATTCACCCGTGCCTCCAGGGCGTAGAGCGAATCGAAGGCATCACGCTGAATGTCGTTGCCGATCCAGGGCGAGTCATCGCCGGAGGGCGATTCGGCGGAAATCGTCTCCGGCGCCGACACGCTGGCGGCGACAGGGCCAGCGGTCAGTTCGGAGGGAAGCGCCCATCCGAATGGCGTGCGCGCGGGCACCGCGGCGATGATGGCGCGCAGGAAATCGAAGCCCGATTGATCGCCAATTCCATGGCCGCCGAAGGCCGCCAGCGGCAGGTCGAGACAGAACCCGTCGCTCTGACTAGCCGCACGGGAAAGAATCTCGAGAAAGTTTTCCAGCGGCGACCTGGCGGCGCCGGACTGATGAGCGTTGAAACTGGCGGCGAGCGAAAGATCGCATGGCAACACGCGCAGTGCTGGACAAGGCGCGGCGGAAAAAGGCCGCTGGGCCTTGCGCCAACCGAACAGGCGCGCGTTGCCGGGCGCGAGCACGGCCCGGAAGCCGGCTTCGTCGAGACAGCGGGCCAGGGCATCGTTGTAGAGCAGACCGGTGTTGCGAAAGGTGGATGATGAGAAACCGAAAAGCGCGCGCAGGCATGCGCGTTGCGCGTCGGTCTGCTCGATAAATTCCGCCGGCGGCGCGTGCAGCGCGGCCAACGATTGCGTCGCGGGGGTAACGACGAATTCCACCTTCCCGCCGTCGGCAAGCCGGCGCAGGCGGTCAAGCTCTTCCGGCGCCCAGGCGGCCAATTGGTCAAGCAGCGTTCCCGACAAGGCCAGGTAGAAGCGAAATCCGCCAACATCGGCGACGCCGGCTTCGAGCGTTTCCAGGACGGGCCGCCAGTGGACGGCGATCGTCTGGGCCAGCACGGCCCGTGTAACCGCGTCGTCGCGGTAGTCCAGATGCCGTCCGATGTCGAAGTAACTGAATGGCCGCAGGCGATGGGGCAGATGCAGATGAAAGCCCAGGGCAAGTCGCGGCATGGTCAGCAACCCAGGTTCCGGTAGATGCGCATGATTCGCTCCGCAACCACCGTCCAGCGCAGGGCTTTGAGGTCGTCGCGGCCGTTGCGCGCCAGTTCGCGCGCGAGCGCCGGATGACGCAGCGCGGCGAGGATCTGGTTGGCGATGTCGTCCACATCCCAGAAATCCACCTTCAGCGCATGGCGCAACACTTCGCAGACTCCGGCCTCGCGCGAGACAATCACCGGCACGTCGTGGGCCATGGCTTCCAGCGGGGCCAGTCCGAAAGGTTCCGAAACCGAGGGCATGACGTAGACATCGGCCTCGGCAAACAGCGCCTCAACCTCGGCGCCGCGCAGAAAGCCGGTGAAGCGAAAGTGGCGCCCCAGGCGCAACCGGCTAACCTCTTCGACCAGTGAAGGCAGCATGTCCCCCGCTCCGGCCATGATGAAGGTAACCCTGGGCATGACCGTCAAGACGCGCGCGGCGGCTTGCACGAAATATTCCGGCCCTTTTTGATGAGTCAGGCGTCCAAGAAAGAGCACCTGTTGTTTGCGGCGGCGACCGGCGGCGGCGGGCGCGACCGGCCGGCGTTTGCGGTGGGGCACAGCGTTATGAACGACGACGACCTTGCCCGGCGCAATGCCGTATTCGCTCAGAATCCGGTCGCGGGTGTGGTGGCTGACGGCGATCACATGATCGGCGGCCTCCATGCCGCGGCGTTCCAGCGCCACGATGGTGGGATCAGCCTGCGCGCCGGCGCGGTCCGACTCCAAGGAATGAATGTGCAGCACAAGCGGCCGGCGGGAGAGATGGCGCACGGCCATGGCCGAGGGGATTGTCATCCAGTCGTGGGCGTGGATCAGATCGAAAGCTTCGGTACGTGCGATGGCAAGGACCAAGCGCGCATAGCGGTGCACCTCGGCAAAGAGATCGAAGCCATAGAGGTCAGGCGGCAGGGCAAGGCCGTGCGGCAGGGCATCGGCGGCTACGGCGGCGTCGAGGCGCAGATAACTTTCGCGCGAAAGATAGGGCCGCAGCAGCGAATCCACGGCCCGCAGGCGCAGGCGCGGCAGCGTCAATCCGCGCGCGGCGGCATCCTGCAGCGTGACGATTTCCAAAGCGAAGCCCGCGGGCCGATGCCGCGCGGGGCGCGGCAGGACCAACAGAATATCCAAACCGCGTTTGATTAAAGCACGGGATATTTCGGCGCACGCCACTCCCAAACCACCGCTGACCTGCGGTGGAAACTCCCATCCCAGCATCAGAACGCGGGACATTCCGTACCCCGGCTATTCCCCCGCCAAACGCCCGTCGCGGTGGGCCGAGATGAATTCGGCGCCGAATTCGTCGGCCCCCGTCAGCAAGGCTTTGGCCAGTTTGAACGGTTCGCTCTGCGTGTCCAGCGCCGCCAGCACGCGTGCGTTGATCTGGGTCGGGTCCACGATCGCGCTGTCGGCGCCGGCTTCCAGCGCCAGCCAGGTGAAAACCTGATTGACGATTTTGCGGCCGGGCATGCCGAAGGAGACGTTGCTCAGCCCGCCCGTGATGTGTATTTCCTCGCCGTAAGCCGCGCGCACGGCGCGCACGGCGTTCAGGAACGAGACCGGGTTCTGCACATCGGTGGCCACCGGAAAAACCAGCGGATCCACGTAAATGGCGCCGCCGCGCAGGCCGGCCGCCTCCAGCTTGGTCATCAGCCGCGCCAGGTTGGCCAGACGTTCCTCCGTCGTATGCGGCAAATCGTGCTCGCTGGCCGCCGATGCGATCACCACCGCGCCGAATTCGGCGGCGACAGCGATGGCGCCCGGACGTTCCAGCGAAACCGAGTTGACCATGGGTTTTCCGCGGCTGCGATCGCAGGCCGCCAGCCCGGCGCGCAAGACGGTCGCCTGCGACGAGTCGATGCTCAGCGGCAGCGGACTGCTGGCCTGAATCACGCCCGCCACCCAGGTCATCGCGCGGTGCTTTTCATCGGCATCGGTGCTGAACTCGTCCACGTTCAAGTCGAGATAAGCGGCCCCGGCCTCGGTCTGGCGTTTGGCCATGTAGCGCAGGTAGTCCTCGCCCGCCGCGCGGCCGGCCAGGTCGCCATGCAGCCCCTGCCAGATGGCGACCGCGCAATGTTTAACCTTGCCCCCGGCCCATTCGACACCGTCTCGGTAAAGCGGCGGCACGGTCAGTTCGCGCGTCGAATCCTTGCCGCCATAAACGATTACACCCCGTCCGTCGTCCAATTGGCGGGCGAAAGCGCCCCCGACCTTGAAGACCCTGGTGCAATGAATATTTTCGCCAACGATCTGGAAGCCGCGTTTATTCGCCATGCTGTGAATCCTCCATTAGATGCGCCAAGCCTATCGCGCTTCCGCCGTTACACGCAAGCTTTTAAGTGATTTCATGCGATTGCGTTGCCGGCAGATGCCAGAAATGCAGTCCGATCAGGATCAGTCCGGTCAGCGCATACATGGCGGCGAAATCGGGCGCGGCAAGCCACCCGAATTTGTTTTCCACGCCCGCCGGTGTCATGGTGTAGGCGTGGATCAGTCCCACCGCGGACAAGGCCGCGCCGGCAAACATCCACCAGGCCGCTTTCAGGAAATTCCGTTCGATCATGAAGACCACGGCGGCAGAGAGGACCATGGAGGTCATGATAAAGCCCTGGCTCAGCGAGACCACGCCCCTGATGTAGAGATCCGGGCCGAACTTGTCCCAGACCGCAAAAAGCGATGAGCCGGAGACACGCAGGGTGGTTTCGATCTGAAGCAGCAGCCAGGCGGCAAACGACGGGATTAGTCCCAGCGCCACGGCAAGGGCGTGCGGTTTGGGTATTTCTTGGAACGATTGCGCGGTGATGATGATGGCGATCCAGAGCAGGATTCCCAGCGTGCATTCGATCGGTATGACTTTCAGAACCAGCGTCAACCCGCCGAAGAGGCAGAGCAGTGTGATCACCAGGCCGTTCAGTATGGAATAGCCGCCGTGCGCGCCCATGGCCTTCCAGCCGGGATGCCCGATGTAAATGGTGGTCGGAAAGGGACTGCCGAAAAAGCCGGCCACGATGGTGCCGATGCCGTTGGTCAGCAGGGAAGGCCTGGTCTCGAAACGGTCCCCCGCCGCCTCGGCGCTCTCGAGGTTCTGGAGCGACCCGATGACATTGAAAAGGCCCATCGGAAGAATGATGGCCATGTATTTCCAGCCCAGCGGCGAAAGCAGCAGGGCCATGGCATCGCCGGGCATGAACTTCGGGGCATGGAATCCGAAGACATAGGCGTCCTGCGGGGTCATGAAGCTAACCCAGCCGAGGGAACGGAAAATCCAGGCCAGCGACACACCCACGATCACGGCCAGGAAACCGCCCGGCAGCGAAAGCGGCCATTTGATGCGGGAGGCGTAGGAGACGAGGATCAGCATCATCGGCAGAACGGCGATCATGGGCGAGGCGAAGATCTGGAGGATGAAGCCCATGGCGATGAAGGTGATGGCGATGCCGGCCAGGGCCGAGAGCAGGGCGGCGCGGGGGGTATGCTTGCGCATCCAATCGCCCACGAAGGCGCCCGCGACTTCCATGACGCCGGAGATCAACGTGGCGAACAAGCCGGCCTGCCAGGCCAGATGCCAGTTCCCGGTCTCGCGGTAGACCGGGCCCATGATCAGGAATACGTAGGCCACCAGACTCGGCGTGTTGATGCCGAAGGGAAGAGCGGTGGTCTCACGCCGTCCCGTCCGCAGCGCCACCACCCTGGCCTGCCAACCATAAAAAAGGTTGCCGATCAGGATCGAAACCGCCGCCCCAGGCAGGATCACGGAAGTGATGAAACCGGCCGGAAAACCGCAAACGAACCCGCACAGCACGCCGATCAACATCAGTTGCAGCAGGTTGTCGATGAAGAGGCCAAAGAAACCGTCCAAGTCGCCCTTTACAAACCAGGGTTCCCGCGATTTCAAGGCCGCCAGCCATGGATTGGATATGGGCGATGTAGTTGTCATGTTAAACTATTGTACGAGCCTTTTGCAAAATGGTTTGGAGCACAGGCTTAAATGCTCCAACAAAAATAAGAATACACGTTTCGTGGACGTCCGCAAGCTAAAAAACGGTAAAATGTAGTTTTTTTTGGCAGACCCGTCCTGATGCGGGTTGCCC
>CAIYGI010000185.1 GCA_903925685.1 uncultured bacterium | reverse complement strand
GCCTCGGCGAGCGTCATCCCGATGGCGATATCTTGCTCCTGCTGCCAATTGCCCCGATTGTAAGATTGACCGCCGCGGGTAGCCTGCATCCTGTTCAGAACGTCAAGCGCCTCGTCGTACCGCTTCTGTTCCCTCAGGTAGTCTGCGGCGTTGAGGAAGCTGAACATAAAGGCACCATCCCAACTCGATCCTCCGCGTATATTCGTGATTTTCATATTGGCCGCAAACGCCTTCTCCTTGTTCTTGAGAAGTTGCCCCTCTGCGGCGGCCAGCGTGCTCAAAACGACCACTTTTTGGCAATCGGTGGCGACGAACTCCGTCGCCTTCTCCAGGTCTTTCTCGGCGGCCACGCCGCTGCCCGTTTTGTAGTATGCGTAACCCCGATAGTACAACGCCATGCTCCGAACATCTTCGTCCCTATAGCCGATTTTGGAGTCACCGGCTACTGTCGTGAGTCGTCGCAGCGGCCAGGCGGCAATGTCCTCGGGGCCAAAGCCACTGACGATTCCCTTGTAGTCACGATTCGCGAACATCATTTCCATTTGGGCATACAGGGAGTAGGGCTTGTCGGCGATGGCCTTCGCCAGCGCCAGCCCCTCTTCCAATTTGTCCTTCTGGAGTCCCACGGCGGCGGCGATGCGGGCCTGCCATAATGTTTTGTCGAGGGGGTCTTTGGCTGTGGCGGCCAGGTTCGAGAAGGCCTCGCGCGCCTCCGGATATTTCTTCTGGCTAAACTTCGCTTCCGCCGCGCGCTCCTGGTGTCTCCGGAGGAAATCCACGGTGAAATCCTCGGAAAAGGCAAACGACGCCCAAAGCAGAATGAACGCCGGCACGCTTCGCTTCATCAGCGACCGAATCAAGACCCGTTTCAAATGATCGATGTTTTGAGCACGCATCCGCGCCTCCCTGCTGTTTTGTGTTGTTTCGGAATTGTGAATGCCATTCTGAGGCGCTTGCAAAAGTACTGCAAGCGCCCCGGATGGCATCTATTTCTTCTTGTTGTAATCCGGATCGAGACCGGGCCTCAGTTCCCTGAGTAAGTAGTGAGTGTAAAAATAATTTCCTTTGACGATCAGTTCGATCTCTTTCCAGAGCGCGCTTACCCGGTCGGCCGCTTCCTTGTCCTCGCCCTTGCTGTTTTTATACCGGGCCATCAAATCCAGAACCTCGTTCATCTTCCGCGTGAACTCCAGCCCGACGCGCACAAACGCAATCCGCCGGCGGTAGATATCCGGGGCCTTCGCCACCACGGCATCCGCCTCGTCCAACAGGCTGGCGGCCCGCTGGTAAAACGCGGCGTTATAGGCCTGCGGGAATGTGAGCTTGCCGTCAATCTTCCGGTTGCGCGTCGCCTCCAGCAACGTCCAGTAGGCCTTCACTTGCCCGGCCGCCGGCCCGAATCCGCGCCGGTAATAGTCGTCCATGATTGCGTATCCGTCCTGAAAGGGATTCCAGGCCAAATGGGCCAGCAGGTAGTAGAGCGGCCCCTGCGTCGGCCAGCACTCTTGCATGGTATCGAACAATATGCCGGTACAGTTGTGGTCGGCCACGAAACGAATTGTCTCCATGGCCCGCCCAAAGGGCACGTCGGGCAGCATCAGGTGATAGCCGGCATCTCCTGGAAGATTGGGCCGATAGAATATTTTTGCGCCCATTGCCGCCCAGTCGGCGATCTGTTGCGAGCTCTTTTCGTCATAGATACTTTCGACGTCGTTGTCTCCCGAACCTGCGAACCAATTCGAGGCATGCGCCAGGATCACGTTGTCGTCCGGCTTGTTCTTGAGCGGCGCCGGCGTGGTTGGGCCGTAGCCAAAAATCTTGACGTAATAGTCCTTGCCCGGGTAGCGCTGCCGCAGTTTGCGCGCCAGCGTGTTGGCGAACCTCACGTCCCGGTCGCTCAGGGCGGGGTACTCCTGGCAAAGGCCCTCCCACGTCAGCATACGCTTCTTCGCCTCTGGCACATCCCATGCCCGGCATTTCTCGCAGATGCAAGGTCCACAACTGGCGGCATCATTGGCGGCCGCGTTGAAAAAGGTCCGGGTCGGATCCGCTTCCAGTTGTTTCGCCACGTCGTCCAGCCACTGGTCCCAGACGCCGGGGTTCGACTGGCATATCTTGGAGTTGCTGAGCGGATAACCGTCGCGGGTGCCGTTGGGCTGGAGGGCGAAATATTCCGGATGCGTCTCGTGGAATCGCCCCCACCAGTCGCCGAACCCGTGACCGCCGACGGCATTGTCGAGCCTGTACCCTATGTTTGCCGAGTCAAGCTGCATGCGTTGCAAACGCGCCCAGTCCTGTGCACAGCCGGCCAAGGAGCCTGGAGCTGAAAGAGCGAGTATCCCGATGCGCAGACGGATCTGGGGATGATAGCGATACTCGAAGGGCGCGAAGGCGATCGTTTCCTTCCGGATGATGTCCTCGCCAATTTCACCCGGCCAGAGCCAGCGCACATCCAGATAATCCTGGATGAACGTGTACACTGCATTGACCGTGCCGTATTCCTGCTGCCAGCCATTGACCGAGAAATGCCAGCCTTTCACCACCATATGCTGGGGATCCCAGCGGTCGCGCCCGGCAATCACCAGATTTTTGCCGTCGCAGGCAATTAGGATTTCTTCGGGATTTTTGAACTCGAAATCCGTTTTCGGGAAGAGTTCCTTAAGTTTCGGCTGGTATCCGACCCAGATCGCGTGCTCCGGCACCGGATTGGGCAGGCCTTCGATGACCCGCGGCTTCGCGCCGCCGACCTTCTCGATATACGCGGCCAGTTCATCCGCCACCTTCCGGGTCATTGGCGGCGCGTTCGAGAACACGATGATCGGCGCCAGACTCAGCCCTTTGTCCACCAGGGTCAGCGGCGCCGCCCGGACTTCGGCGTCCTTCTGCTTCACCTTTTCCAGCGCCTCCGTACACCCGGCGGCCACCACGAGCAACGCCACGCCGATCCCACAGATTGCCATTACATGTTTCATCGCTCTTCTCCTATTACCTTAACCACGAGGGACGGGCGCATCCGCGAATCGTTGCGGATCAGCCTTGCCTTCTGGAGGGACGGGCTCCGTCCCGTCCGTTCCTCTCGCTCTGGCTGATTCCCGGACGACACGGAGGTCGTCCCTCCAAATTCGCGGTGCTTCCCACCTTCAGATAACGATTCGCAGATGCGCCCCGAGGAACCGCCTTAAACAACGCAACGGCGGCCGAGGCCGGCCGCCCTCCAAAGAAAATGCTCGTTTTTGAAAACTGGAGGGCGGGCGGCCTCGACCGCCGCGAACTTAGGTAAGCGCCATTTAATTCCTTCACCGCTTCTCAGCAATCAGGAGCCAGACTTCTGTATTCCGAATTCTGTCTCCTGTCTCCTGCGCAGTTACGCTTACCGGATAATGAACAGCGTGCCTCTGCTGGGCAATTCGTAACAGCCCATATCCACGATGCCGGAGACGCGGTCCTTGCGCGGATTGCCGTCTATATCTTTCGCGCCAATCATCCAATCCTGGTTCGTTCCGGTGTTGATGCAGGGCGACGGGGATTGTAAATGGAAATCCTGCCCCGCGAAATTCACGAACCGCGGATCGTTGGTGGTGTTGCCCGATCCGACCCAGGCGACTGAGGTTAGATTTGTGGGATAGAAGCAGGTATTGTTGATCGTATGGCTCAAGTATTGTGAATTTCCGTTTGTCGTGGCAAGCACCAAATCCAGGGCAGACGCTGAATTATTGGAACGAATGATCGAGTTTTCTATTTGAAAAATCAAATTTGATGCGGTAGTACTGCCACCCGTTGTCCAACTTCCCCCTATGCCGCCACCTTTATTGGCACCCGCATTATTACTGACAATGGTGCAGTTTTGTACTAGTACTAAAGGACTATAGGTGTTCCCACCGGGCATACCACAAAGACCGCCGCCGGTGGTGGCTGTGTTATTGTATATCAGGCAATTACGCACGATGATGGTCCTTGCTCCGTTAAGATTATATATACCCCCACCTTTGCTAGAAGAACTGTTGTATCGTATCGTGCAGTTTTGGAAAGTACTGCCACTGCCTATCCCCGCACCAAAGCCAGCACTGTTGCTTTCGATTAGGCAATCCGTAACAAACTGAGCCCCGTAAATACCCCCACCAAGACTTCCTGCCCCAGCCTGATTATGTCGCACGACACAATTTGAGATTATCATAAAAGCAGAGCCGCCCGTATTATCCACTCCTCCCCCACCCCAGGTTGTAATATTGTCGCAAATCACACAGTTCTGCACCAACTGGGTCCCGCTGGTCTT
>CAIYGI010000184.1 GCA_903925685.1 uncultured bacterium | reverse complement strand
GGGCAACCCGCATCAGGACGGGTCTGCCAAAAAAAACTACATTTTACCGTTTTTTAGCTTGCGGACGTCCACGAAACGTGTATTCTTATTTTTGTTGGAGCATTTAAGCCTGTGCTCCAAACCATTTTGCAAAAGGCTCTAACAGCCTACAGCCTAACAAACTCATCCGGCCAGCACCTTGCGCACGATATCCTCGATCGCGGCCGTCGCCAGCATCTCGGGATTGACGCGCTTATTGATCAATTCCTGCGCTTCGCCGCGCCGGTAGCCGAGGGTTACCAGGGCTAGAATGACGTCGCGCATTTTGAGGTTTTCCTCCGTCGGTTCCGCCGCGGCCGCGGCCAGCGCCTCGCCTTCGCCGATGCGGTCGCGCAACTCCACCACCAGGCGTTCGGCGGTTTTTTTGCCGATCCCATTGATCGAACTCAGACGCTTTATGTCGCGCCCGACGATGGACTGCACAAGTTCGCGCACACTCATGCCGCTGAGCGCGCTGAGCGCGATCTTGGGCCCGATGCCGCTCACGTTCAGTAAAAGCGCAAACAGCCTGCGCTCGGCCTCGGATGCGAACCCGTAAAGCAGGTGCGCGTCCTCGCGGATGTGGTCGTGAATCAGCACACGGCAGCGCGCGCCCGGAGCGGGGAGGTGCTCGTAACTGCTGAGGGGGATTTGGACCTCGTAGCCGACGCCCGCGACGTTCATTACGAGGCGTCCGGGTTCCTTCTCCTCCAGTAAACCATCGAGAAAGGTGATCATAGTGGCTACGCAGGCTGTTAGACTGTTAGGCTGTTAGACTGTTAGGCTGTTAGACTGTTAGACTGTTAGGCTGTTAGACTGTTAGACTGTTAGGTAAAACAACAAGCAAACGGACTTCGGGTATCGTAAAAGCCTTTCTGCGAAATCGTATAAAAATGCGTTTTTTCTAACAGCCTAACAGCCTAACAGTCTAACAGCCTTCTTACAGCGCCGCCTGACGCCCCGCGGCGTGCAGGTGTGTAATGGCGATCGCCAGCGCGTCCGAAGCGTCCTCCTGCGGCGGCGCGCGCAAATCGAGCAACTGCATCACCATCTTCCGCACCTGCAGTTTGTCCGCGGCGCCGAACCCGACCACCGCCTGTTTGACGCGGCGGGGCGGGTACTCGAACACCGGCAGTCCGGCACGGGTGCAGATCAGCATGGCCGCGCCCCGCACCTCGCCCAGCACAACGACCGTGCGCACATTCTTGAAGGCGAAGACCCCTTCGATCGCCACGGCATCCGGCTGGGTGCGGTCGAGCATCTCCTCGATTCCGCCCGCCACGCGCCTCAGACACTCGCTGCGCAGCAGGCGATCGGCGTTGCGAATTCGTCCGTACTCCACGGCGCGCAAGCGGCTGCCCTCGGATTCGACCACTCCCAGCCCCGTCGAACGGAGCGAAGCGTCTATTCCGAGCACACGCATCGCGGGGGTGGGGCGCGTTACGCGCTCTCCTTCTCGATCTCCGCCAGTACGCTGTCGTCCATGTCCATATTGGTGAAGACGTTCTGCACGTCGTCGTGTTCTTCCAGCGCATCTACAAACCGCATCACGGATTTGGCCGCGGCCTTGTCGGCGACCGGCACATAGGTGTCGGGAATCATGCGGACTTCGGCCTGTTCCGTCTTAATCCCGGCTTTTTCGATCGCTTCCTGCACCGTCAAAAGCATTGCCGGATCGGTCAGAATTTCGAACTCTTCGCCTTCGTTGGTCATATCGTCGGCGCCGGCGTTGAGCACGATGTCCATCAGTTTGTCTTCGTCCACTCCCGCCGACGGCACCAGGATCTGGCCGCGGCGCTTGAATCCGCGCGATACGGAGCCCTGCGAGGCGAAACTCGATCCGTGGCGGGAGAAAATGAAGCGGATTTCGGCCGCTGCGCGGTTCTTGTTGTCGGTGAGGACATTCACGATCAGTCCGACCCCGCCATCGGCGAAACCTTCGTAGGTGATCTCCTCCATGATCTCGCCGACCAATTCGCCGGTGCCCTTCTTGATGGCCCGATCGATGTTTTCGTTGGGCATGCTGATGGCCTTGCAACGCGCCACCAATGCGCGCAGCGATGGATTGGTTTCCATGATGCCGCCGCCCTGCTTGGCCACGAGCATCAGTTCTTTGGCCATCTTGCTGAAAACCTTGCCGCGCTTGGCATCAATCAGGCCCTTTTTGTGCTTAATCGTCGCCCATTTACTATGACCACTCATCGTCTATTCCTTCCAGTTTACTCACAGTTTTCCAACATCGTTCGTCCGCCAACCGCCGCGGCGCCGGACGGCATACGAAAACCAATCAAATTGTCCTCGGGCGGCGTTCCGCCAAATTCCTGCATCCAGCCGGTCTCGAAGTCGAGATCCGCAACCGCCTCCGCCGCCAACGCGTATTCGGCCTTCGTCACACCCCTGTTCCACGGCGCGCCACTGTCCATGGCGCGGTGCGCCGGCATATACTGCGCCATCACGCTCACCGCGACCTCGGACGCGTTTGCACGCAGCCAGCGCAGGCTGGCCACGGCCTCCGCCGCCCGTCCCGGCAGAATCAGAACCCGCGCGATCGTGCCGCGCACGGCCAGCCCGTCCGCGTCGAGCCTGAGCGGTCCGGTCTGCCGCACCATCTCCAAAAGCGCCGTGCGCGCCTTGTCCACATAGTCGTCCGCCGCCGAGGCCGCGCCGGCCGTTACCGGATCGGCATAGCGCAGGTCGGTCAAATATACCGCCACCCGCCCCGCGCACTCGCGCAACGTCGCCAAACTCTCGTATCCGCTGGTGTTATACACAACCGGAAGCCGCGCGCCCAGCCCGGCGAGACGGTCCAACGACGCCCAGATCCACGGCAACCAGGGCGTCGGACTTACCAGATTCCAGTTGTGACAACCCCAATCCGCCAGCTGGCGGAAAATGTCATCCAGCCCGCCCGCGTCGCAAAGCACACCAGCCCCATCCTGACTCCAGGGATGGTTTTGGCAGTACAAGCAGCGCAATGTGCAGCGGCTGAAGAAGATCGTACCTGATCCGCGCGTTCCCGACAAGGGGGGCTCTTCGCCAAAGTGCGGCCCGTACCGGAACACCTCCACGGCGTTGCCGGCCCCGCACCAGCCACGCCGACCGGACGCACGGTCAACTCCGCAGGTCCGCGGACAGAGACGACAGGCCGAAACGGGGAGAACTACTGGAGATTCTCTGTGAATTTTCGTAACTGCTCTCAAGGTGTTCGGTGTTCAGTGTTCAGGTTTCAGGAAATTCAAAGACAATGACTTCCGTTTGAAACCCGGAACATGCATCTCGTCATAATGAATTGGATTATCCACCCTGCTTTGCCGTTTGGTCAAGACTCGACCATAACCGCGCCAGCAATTCTCATTATGCCCGATACGTGCTCGGGAATTCCAGCTAAAACCGGTACTACGAATGCGTTTGCGCTGTTTGGAGTTCCGCCTTCAGGCGGTCGCGGTCATAATGAGAATAACTGCCTTTTGGGGCTCCTGGGATATGGCTGTTGGGTTATGACTTGCTTGCATACGAACATCGTGACATATTCGCACGCAGTCCACACGCCCCGCTGCACCGCAGAACCAATCCATACGTGTGCACGGAGGTGATGGCGGAAGCGAAGGGAGTTCTAGATGCCTGAAATCAGTCGATTCCTTGGCATAGTGGTTGCGATTTATTGGCAGGAGCATGGTGTTCCTCATTTCCATGCCAAATATGGGAATTACAGAGCTTCTTTCGCCATCGCCGACCTGAGACTGCTGGAAGGAAGGCTTCCGCCGCGCGTCATGGGGTTTGTTCTCGAATGGGGCGTTCTTCATCAAGAGGAACTCATGGAAGACTGGAAATTGGCTGAGGCGAAGAAGCCGTTGCAAGCGATCGAACCTTTGGAATAGGAGGTATCCATGCACTACATCTGCGAAGTGGAACACGCCTCGATGTACAAATTGCGACTGGTGTTCGAGGACGGCAGTGCCAGGGTCGTTGATTTGGAGGATCATCTGGATGGCGAAGTTTTTGCACCTCTAAGAGACCTGCGTCTCTTTCAGACCGCGCGCCTCAATCGAGACCTTGATACCGTCGTGTGGGAAAACGGAGCGGACATGTCGCCGGATTTTCTATACGAAATCGGCGTGCCGGTTGATTCCGCTGAGCAAAGAGCACTTTGCGTGGCCGAAGGCGACGCGCAATACGGCGGGAAAAAGAAGAAATAAGCGTACATTCCGCATCTGAGACCGCCGGTCGTCGGCTCCGGGTTCTCGCGTGTCCGTCCCCGAACGGCCGGGGTCGAAGGCGGAAACGGCCAACGTCATTCGCAGCGGGCACACGCCCACAATTATCAGCCGGGGCGTCTGCGCCTCCTGCTCTTTCTGACACTTCTTTTTTCTCCGAACAAGGGGTGTGCGTGTCTTCTCCCTCTTCCTATTTGGATCTTATCTTAGATATCCGTGGTGGTGGTCGGGGTCGTGCTGGCGTTGTCTTTGATTTCCGCGTAGTCCGCCTATCCCTGAAACGAGGCAAACGAGGCCTAGACAAATGCAGCAACCAAGCACACCGAGAACTCCGGAGTTCTTTGTGAATGGCAACGCGATTAAGCAACACCCAACAACTGCGAGGCCCCACCAAAACCTTCGCCGTCCGTTTTTCTTTCCGAAGTGTTCCTTGTATCCGCCAAGAATTTGGTCGATAAGCGCGGAGGCTTGCCTCTTTCCCAATTCGTCAATCGTTTTGGTGTTACGCAATCCAAGGTCCCAAAGTTTCTGCTTTTGCTTCTGCGTTGCCTTACCTTCGTATGGTTGCTTCTCCGGAACCTTCAGCCTCAACTCAAAGTCTTCCATATGCTACCTCGTGAGTTGCCCAATTCCGGACTAGAATGGATCATCGGCGGCGCGTACACTTGCGGGCGGCAGGTGGCCAAGATTCAGGGTTTCGGTTAGGTCGGCGTCGGCGTTGTTGTCAGTCTTTTGGTATTTTAACCCCACATTGAGGACAGATGTACGTGTAACCACTACAGAAAAACATATAGAGGAGTCCAGGAAGAAACAAGAAGAGTCCCAGAAAAATGGCGATGAACCAATTTCCCTTGGCTTGTTTTTTGGGCATTCCGACGTAGCGACAATGAGGGCACATTACTTCCCCCTTTGCGACATTCGGGCGGCGGCTCACTACATTCGTACTTGGCACCGACGAACGACGTTCCGAAAATGGTTCGTTTTTGGCGACCAACATCTCGCCACAGTGTTTGCACTTGATCGCGTCGGATTGGATTTCCTCTGCGCAGAATGGGCACTTCTTGAAGTGCGATTCGGGCACGATCAGAGTTGCCGTGCATTTAGGGCATTCGAGGGCATCGCCCGCCATGTCTGACGTGGCTTCGAGCGATTGCCCGCATTCCGCACATGTGAATCGGATGTCAGTCATAAGAACCTCTTTATACACGAGGAATTTACCGTCACCAACGCCAACTTACGGGGTAGCGGTGAATGGCTGTATCGGGCGTGAGGATGGTGGCGCCTTCGGCCAGCGCGGCGGCGACGAGCAGACGATCGAAGGGGTCGCGATGAAGTTCGGATCAAAGTCCCCACTCCCTCAAGTCAGCATCGCCCAAGGGGGCAAGCGCATCCTTTTTACACTTGACCTGTTCGGAGGTGACGGTCCCCACCAGGGGCCGGCGGCGGCCACTGGGAATAATTGCCGCCCACCGTCCGGCTGGCACCGGATCACACATGACGACGAACTCTTCAGCGTGTTGCACTTCTTTCAGGATTCGCGAGAGATGCGTCTTGGCGTAATGAGTTGTTATTGTCTTCATGGAGTAACAATAAGACTGTGCCTGGACTAAGTTCAATTGCATTTCCTGCGTTTCATGAAATCTGAACACCGAACACCGAACACCTTCGCACGGCTACTCCTCGTCGCTATCTTTGACATGCACGGCGGAGGCGATGATTTTTTGCGCCACGTTGGAGGGCACGACATCGTAGCGCGCGAAGGTCGCTTCGAACGAGGCGCGTCCGCCGGTCATGCTGCGCAGTTCGGCGCAGTAGTGGAAGATGTCGGACTGCGGAATCTCGGCGACAATCACCTGCATTCCCTCGTCCGTCTCCATGCTCACGATCCGTCCGCGTTTGTGGCTGAGATCTCCACTCACATCGCCCATGAAATGATCGGGAACCGAGATTCTGACGGTCATGATAGGTTCCAGCAGCACGGGACGCGCCTTGCTCATGCCGTCGCGGAAAGCCCGCGAACCGGCGATTTTGAAGGCGATTTCCGAGGAATCCACATCGTGGAACGAACCGTCGTAAACCACGGCCTTCACGTTCACCACGGGGAAACCCGCCACGCAGCCGCGTTCCATTGCCATCGCGAAGCCCTTATGAATCGCCGGCAGGAAGTTGCCGGGGATCGAGCCGCCGACGGTCTTGCTGGCGAACCATTCCACCTCGGACGGGGCTTTGGGCTCGATGAACATGTAGACCTCGCCGTACTGGCCGCGACCGCCGGTCTGCTTCTTGTGTTTGTAGTGGCCCTCGCCACGCGCCGTCACGGTTTCCTTGTACGGCACTTTGGGCGTGCTGAGCGTCACCTCGACGTGGTTGCGGCTGTGCATGCGCTCGACGGCCACGGCGATGTGCAGATCGCCCATTGCCGCCAGCACCATCTCGTGCGTGTCGGCGTTGCGCTCGACATGAATGGTAGGGTCCTCCTCGGCCACACGGTGCAGCGCCGTCCCGATCTTATCGTCGTCGCCCTGGGTTTTGGCCGTCACCGCGCTCCAGGCCACGGGATTGGGGAAAACGAACGGCGCAAAGGTCACCTGGGTTCCGGTCTGGCAAAGCGCCTCGCCCAGCGCCGTCGCCTTCAGCTTGGCCAACGCCACGATGTCGCCGGCCGTGGCCTTGTCCACCACCGCCGATTTCTTGCCCGCCAGGTTGAGCAGACTGACGATATGCTCCTTCTGCCCCTTGGCGGCGTTGGTTACGTCCAACTCGGCATTGAGCGTGCCGCCGGCCACGTAGACGAACGCGACCGGACCAACAAAGGGATCGTTGACAGTTTTCCAGACAAAACCGACGAATGGGGCGTTGGGGGAGGGATCGATCGCTTTTCCGTCCACATCCTTCATCGGACGATCGAGCGGCGACGGGAACCAGCGCGCCACGCCTTCCATGAACTCCGTCAGGCCGAGCCCCTTGGGCGCGGCGATGGCAAAGATCGGCATCAGCGCGCGTTTCGCCATCGCGGTGCGCGCTCCGCGGGCAATTTCGTCTTCCGACAGCGTCCCGTCCTTGAGGAATTTCTCGGTCAGTTCGTCTTCCGTCTCCGCGGCGATTTCCATCAGCTTGTCCCGGGCGGACGCCGCCGCATCCGCCACTTCGGCCGGAACGTTGGCGCTCAATATGTCGGCCACTCCGCTGAGATTCGCCAGCGGCAGCACCATGGGGACGCAGGCGTTGCCCCAGGCCTTTTGCACTGCCGACAGGGCTTTTTCGAAGGAGGTGTTTTCACGGTCGAGCCCTGTTATCAAGACGGCCACCGGCAGCGCCATCTTTTCGGCCAGCGCCCAACTTCGCAGCGTGCCCACCTGAAGCCCCGCGTGGGCATCCACGACCACCACCATGGCCCCTGCAACGCGCGCCGCCTGGATCGCTTGCCCGGCAAAATCGGCGAAACCCGGAGTGTCCAAAATCGTCATTTGCAACTTGCGACCGCTGGCCAGCTTGGAGGGCGTGAGCGTGAAGGACTTGGCCGAGATCGTGGTCTTGTGCTTTTTTTCTTCGTCCAGGTAGTCCGCCATGCTCGAACCGTTCGCCACCGAACCCTGACGGTCGTTCACGCCCAGCGTGAAGAGCAGGGTATCCACCAGCGTCGTCTTACCGCTGCCGGAATGGCCCGCGAGCATGAAATTACGCACATCCACGACGTTCGTATCCTTCATAGCACATCCTTTCGCTGTTTATTGACACCCCCCACGACGCTTGTAAACACCGTCCGAAACGCCGTTTTTCCAGCGCGCCGGACTCAATAATTGACCTTTTAGCATACCGGGGGATTTCCTTCAATGCTGACTATGCCTGGAGGGTTGGGCTCGGCCGGGGGCGTTTCGGGTTCGTCGTCCGGTTCCACCAGTGTGGCTGCCACCAGGCGGTCGCCTTCGTCCAAGTTGATCAAGCGCACGCCCTGTGTGACGCGGCTGATCACGCGGATGTCGCGCACGGCCATGCGGATCATCTGACCCTGGGCGGTGATCAACATCAACGCGTCGTCTTCCTTGACGGCGTGAGCGCCGACGATCACCCCGTTGCGATCGCTGCCGCGGATCGCCAGAATGCCGCGTCCGCCGCGATGCTGGTCGCGGTACTCGTCGAAACTCGTGCGCTTGCCGTAGCCGTTCTCGGTGCAGACAAACAGCGCTGCGTCGGGCTCGACAATCTCGAGGCACTCGACGGCGTCATTTTCGCTAAGCGTGATGCCGCGCACGCCGCGGGTGGCGCGGCCCAGCTCGCGCAGTTCCGCCTCGGGGAAACGGATGCTCATGCCCTTGCGCGTGACGAGCACGATGTCGTTCTGTCCGTTGGTCTGCTGCACGCCGATCAGGCGGTCATCCTCGTCGATGTTGATGGCGATGATGCCGTCGCGCCGCGGATGTTGAAAGGCGCTGAGCTTGGTCTTCTTGAGGGTGCCGCGCTCGGTGGCCATGATCAGGGATTGCGTATCGGGGAAATCCCGCACGCGGATCATGGCGGCGACTTTCTCGCCGTCCTGCAGGGGCAGCAGATTGACCAGCGCCTTGCCGCGTGCGGTGCGCGCGGCCTCGGGGATTTCGTAGACCTTCTCCCAGTACACCCGTCCCTTCTGGGTGAAAAAGAGCAGATAGTCGTGCGCGGTGGCGGTAAAAATGTGCTCGACGTAGTCTTCGTCCTTGGTTTCCATGCCCGCGACGCCCTTGCCGCCCCGGTGCTGGGCGCGGTAGGCGTCCGCGGCGGTGCGCTTGATGTAGCCGCCATGGGTGATCGTGATCACGGCCTGGCGGTCCGCGATCAAATCCTCGATGTTGACCTCGCCCTGATCGGGCACGATCTCGGTGACGCGCTTGTCGGCATAACTGCCGCGCACCTCGATCAGATCGGCGCGGATCATGGCGAAGAGTTTTTCGCGGCTGGCCAGCAGTTCTTCCAGCGCGGCAATCTGGATAATGATGGCCTGGTATTCGGCCTCGATCTTTCCGCGTTCCAGTCCGGTGAGCTGGTAAAGGCGCATGTCCAGAATCGCGTTGGCCTGGATCTCGCTGAAACCGAAACGCTCCATCAACTGCGTACGCGCGCTGTCGCGGTCCTGGGCCTCGCGGATGGTGCGCACGACCGCATCCATGTTGTCGAGCGCGATGCGCAGTCCTTCGAGAATGTGGGCGCGCGCCCGGGCCTTTTCGAGCTCGAATTCCGCCCGGCGGCGCACGACCTCGAAACGGTGGGCCAGGAAGCACTGCAAAATTTCCTTCAACGTCATCGTGCGCGGCCGGCCCTTGTCGATGGCCAGCATGATGGCGCCGAAGGTGGTCTGGAGTTGCGTGTGCTTGTAAAGATTGTTCAGCACCACCTGCGGAATCACGCCGCGCTTGAGCTCGATCACGATGCGGATGCCGTCCTTGTTGGACTCGTCCCGCAGATCGGCGATGCCCTCGATGACCTTGTTCTGGACCAGGTCGGCGATGTTCGTGATCAGCGAGGCCTTGTTGACCGCGTAGGGGATTTCGGTGACGTAGATGATGTCCTTGTTATTCTTGCCTTCCTCGATCACGACCCTGCCGCGCACCTTGAGCTGACCGCGTCCGGTCTTGTACATCTCGGTGATCGGCGTCCGGCCGCAGATGATGCCGCCGGTCGGGAAATCCGGCCCCTTGACGTGGAGCATGAGCTCCTCGACCGTGGCCTGCGGCTTGTCGATCAGGTGTACCAGCGCGTCCACCAGTTCGCCGAGGTTGTGCGGCGGGATGTTGGTGGCCATGCCGACGGCGATGCCGGTGCTGCCGTTCATCAGCAGGTTCGGCAGGCGCGAAGGCAGCACGGATGGCTCCTCCAATTCGCCGTTGTAGTTCTTGACCATGTCCACCGTATTCTTGTCGAGGTCGGTCAGCAGTTCCTCGGCCAGGCGGGTCAGCCTGGACTCGGTGTAGCGGTAGGCGGCGGCGTTATCGCCGTCGATGCTGCCGAAGTTGCCCTGGCCGTCGACCAGCCGGTAACGCATGGCGAAGTCCTGCGCCATGCGGACCAGCGTTTCGTAGACCGCCGAATCGCCGTGCGGGTGGTACTTGCCGAGCACTTCGCCGACCACGTAGGCGCACTTCTTGTAGGGGCGGTTATGCAGCAGGCCGAGACCGCGCATGGCGAAGAGAATGCGCCGCGCGCCGGGCTTGAGCCCGTCGCGGACATCCGGCAGCGCGCGGCCGACGATCACGCTCATCGCGTAATCGATGTACGAGCGCTGCATCTCGTCTTCGATGTTGATGTTGGCCAATGCTTCTGGACGCGGTTCCATGGCGATCTTTCGTAAAATCAGGTTGTTTAGGCTGAAGGCTGTTAGGCTGAACAGCCTAACAGCCTGAGTTTTTCAGATGTCGAGATTCTGAACGTTCAAGGCGTTGTCCTGGATGAATTTACGGCGCGGTTCCACCTCATCGCCCATCAGGACGGTAAAGATGTCGTTGGCTTTGACGGCGTCTTCCATGACCACCTTGAGCAGCTTGCGCTTCTCGGGGTTCATGGTCGTTTCGTATAATTGATCGGGGTTCATTTCGCCCAAGCCTTTGTAGCGCTGGATGGCCAGCCCCTCGCGGCCGACGGCCAGCACGGCGCCCAGCAGATCGAGCAGCGAAGCCACCGGCGTTTCGCCTTCGCCGTCGTCGCGCAATACGAAGCGCGGCGCATCGGCGGGCAGCAAATCCTCCGCCTGGAAGCCCATCGCGCAAAGTTCCTGCACGATGCGCGTCAGGGCGCTGGCGGAGAAGATCTCGGCGCACTTCAGCGTGTCCTTGGGCGTTTCGGTGAGGTGGTTTTCCGTGATCACGTTGAGCGTGGTGCCGGTCGCGGATTCCTGCGACTCGCGGAAGGCCTTGAGCTCCTCGTCGTTGAAAATGTAGTTGCGGCGCGGTTCGGGCAGGGCGTCCACCAGCACCATGTAGCGCGGCAGGGCGCCGGTGTCGGCGCGGCGCTGGGCCAGATATTCGGCCAGCGGCACATGCTTGCGGGCCAGGGCTTTGCCGATCGGCTCGATTTGCAGCAGCAGCCGCAGCGCCCGCGCCATGACATCCGCCGCATAGTCCGTGCCGCGTCCGGTATGGCGCAGCGTCGCGCCGTCGGAGCCGAGTTCCAGCAGTTTGCGCTGCAGCGTCTCGTTGGTGTCGATGTACTCCTCGTGTTTCTTGCGCGTGATGCGGTAGAGCGGCGGCTGGGCCAGGTAGATGTAGCCGTGGTCGATCAGTTGCGGCATCTGGCGGTAAAAAAAGGTCAGCAGCAGGGTGCGGATGTGCGAGCCGTCCACGTCGGCGTCGGTCATGATCACGATCTTGTGGTAGCGGACTTTTTCGACCGCGAAATCGTCGGAGCCGATGCCGGCGCCGATGGCCGTGATCAGGGTGCGGATTTCGTTGTTGCCCAGGATTTTTTCCAGGCGCGCCTTCTCGACGTTCAGGACCTTGCCGCGCAGCGGCAGGATGGCCTGCGTCTCGCGGTTGCGGCCCTGCTTGGCCGAGCCGCCGGCGCTGTCGCCCTCGACCAGGTACAGTTCGCAAAGCGCCGGGTCGCGTTCCGAGCAGTCGGCCAGCTTGCCGGGCAGCGCGGCGGAATCCAGCGCGCCCTTGCGGCGGGTCAGATCGCGCGCTTTGCGCGCCGCCTCACGCGCCCGGGCGGCCAGCACGCTTTTCTCGACGATTCTGCGGGCGATGGGCGGATTTTCCTCGAAAAACGCGGCCAGTTCGTCGTTGACGACCGAGGCCATGATGCCTTCCACCTCGCTGTTGCCGAGTTTGGTCTTGGTCTGGCCCTCGAACTGCGGTCCGGGCAGCTTGACGCTGATGACGGCCGTAAGGCCCTCGCGAATGTCCTCGCCGGACATCGCGTCCTGTTCTTCCTTGATCAGCTTGTTGGCGCGGCCGTAGGCGTTGACCGTGCGGGTCAGGGCCGAGCGGAAGCCGCTCAGATGCGTGCCGCCCTCGATGGTGTGAATATCGTTGGCGAAGGAGAGCAGCGTTTCGGTGTAGGTTTCGGTGTACTGGAAGGCCACTTCGACTTGCACCAGGTCCTGTTCCTTTTTCAGGTATACCGGCTTGGGGTGCAGCGCCGTTTTGCCGCGGTTCAGGTAGGCGACGAATTCGACCAGTCCGCCGCTGAAATGGAAGGTCTCGGCCCGTTCGGGATCCTCCTGGTTGAACTGAATCTCGACCCCGCTGTTGAGAAAGGCCAGTTCGCGCAGGCGGTTGGCCAGGATGTCCCACTCGAAATGGGTCGTGTTAAAAATCGTGTTGTCGGGCGAGAAGGTGATTTTGGTGCCCGTGCCGGTGCTGGCGCCGATGACTTCCAACGGGGTCACCGGCACGCCGCGCTCGTAACGCTGGCGGTGAATCTTGCCGTCGCGCCGGATTTCGACCTCCAGCCATTCGCTCAGCGCGTTGACGCAGGAGGCGCCGACGCCGTGCAAGCCGCCGGAAACCTTGTAGCTTTTGTTGTCGAACTTGCCGCCGGCGTGCAGGACGGTCAGCACGACCTCGACGGCGGGGCGTTTCTCGGTCGGGTGCATGCCCACCGGAATACCGCGGCCGTTGTCGTTGACGGTGACCGAGCCGTCGGCGTTGATGCGCACCTGAATGCGGGTGCAATAGCCGGCCAGCGTCTCGTCAATGCTGTTGTCGACGATCTCGTACACCATGTGGTGCAAGCCGCGCACGGCGGTGTCGCCGATATACATGGCCGGTCGTTTTCGAACGGCTTCCATGCCCTCCAAAACCTGAATGTTGGACGCTTCGTACCGTTCGTTTTCTTTCGCCTCGGGCATAGTCAATATTCCTGTCCGTGAATCCCATCCGTGAAAGCATTTTTATACTCCGAATCCGCCACGACTTCAAGGCTGGAATGCCCGGATTTTACAGGCCCCACACTTCCCGACCGGGATCAAAAATTCCGTGCTTCGGGAACAGGCCGTTTCCGCAGTGAATGGAACACTTTAGAACACTTTGGAACACTTTTTGGAGTTTTAGGCTAGGCTATAGGCTAGCCATAGTTAAGTCTAGGCGGACTGTAAACAGTTCAGCGACAAGAAGGATTCGATGAAAGAGTGCTTGAATTCTGGTGAACGGTTTATAAATGCGGGTGGCGTTTTGGGGTTTTGGAGCTTGTGTCGATGTTGAGTATTCGCGGCGGTGGCGTTGAGGGATCGGTGCCGTAAACATTGATGATTTGTGAGGTGCGGGGTTTGTGAAGGTCACGAAGAGCACGAAGGGAAGGCGGAAGAGAAGAGGTTGCCCACGAATTACACGAATTTGCACGAATGAAGACGGGGTTTACGGCGCGGGGGGCGTGCAGGCGCGCTGAGTTTAGCGCGGGTTTGCAGAAGAGGTGGTAACCGCAAAGAAAACCCGGAAGATGGCATTCATCTCGTTTCATCTCTCCTTTGGCAAACGTCTGCATTCACGCCTGAGGTGTCGCGAATGTAGGGAGAGGCTACGCCTGCGGGGAGTGAGTGTCAAGGTGATGCGCGCGGGTTGGATTGGCCGGCCGCAGGCCCGTCCACCATCTGAATGGGATCTGGAAGGTACTGGCGGTAGATCAGAAAAGAACGACGCGAAACTCGGGTGGTGAAGTCGTAACGAGCATTTGTTGTTTGAAACTCATTGTCTGACCAAGGCTTGTTGATAACCCTTTGACGTGAGGACTTCTGTGGCCTGCTCCTCTTCTTCCTCCGGCACCCATAAGTCGTACCATTGGCCAGCAACAGCCAAGACGGGACCTGCTGTGTCGAGCGGTCTCGGGTGGAGACCGCTTTGGTGCAGGAGATCTTCGATCATACCTGCCACTGCTTGATCTCGAAGAGAGCAAAGCCTTTTTTCCATCTTCTTTCCTCAAATTTGAACGGCGCGGATCAGGCGCACAGTCAAGCGTCGCCTGCATCCGCCTAGTTCGACATTTTTGGATTTTTTCCTCGAGTGGCTTGTCGCCCAATGCGTTTCTCGTAGTGCCGCCTGAACTGAACGGCCCAAGGTTCGTCTACAAAGCTATCCGCCTGCACAGCCAGGAGGTCCTCAGGTCGGTAGGCTACCCCGCGTTGAACGGTCATGAGAATGTCTGGCGATGACGGAATGGCATCGAGCGGATTACCCCTGACCAGGACCATGTCTGCCGCAGAACCAGGTGTCAAGCGGCCGAGATCGGGGCGACCGAGGAACGCCGCAGCGGCGGATGTCGCGGCGCAGATCGCTTGCGTCGGGGACATGCCTGCTTCGGCCAACAGTTCGAGTTCGCGCCAGAGACTTCGTCCTGGCGGGACCAGTCCGCAGGGCACATCGCTGCCGGCAAGCACGGGCACTTCTCTTTCCAGCAGCAGGCCAACGAAGGTCTGTGCGGCACATAGGGCCCGGCGCCACCGCTCTGAAGAGACGGGATCGGGAGGAACGGCCTGCCATTCAATCATGGATGAAGGGGTGTAGCGCAGGTTCTCCGGCCCGAGGGAGTCGCCTGTACGAATTCGCCATTGCGAGTCCCAGTAGGCAAGCGTGGGTGTAGCCGTGATGCACGATGTACGAATATCGTCCGCCACGCCCCGCTGTCGGTCCAACGTCCGGCGGAAGTCAGGCATACCCCAAAGATCGAGCCATCCCGGCGGGTGGCCCGGCCAGACGTCTGCCAGAATGCCGTCGAGGTGAAAGAACTCGTCCACTCCTGCGCGAGCTGCCCGCAGCACACCACCGCCCGCGCAGTGCATAGAGGCCCTGCATTCGTGCGCATGGCATTCTTTCACCATCCCCGGGAGCCAGTCGGGATCAAGCCCCACGTAGAACTTGACGCCGTCGACGCCCGCTTCTGCGGTTTCCCGCACGGCGGTCAATGCGCCAGCAAGATCGCCGCAAGGCCGACACACGACTTCATGCTCCGGCACCGGCCCATCCAGGATCGGCCCCATGCACAGGATGCGGGGCCATCGTTTCTTTTCCCACTCTCCCCGTCGATCAAGAATCCACTTCAGCGGGTTCCCGGTATCCCGGATGGTCGTTACGCCGAACGCGAGAAACTGTGGCCCTTGCCAGCGCATGAAATGAACGTGCGTGTCGATCAGGCCCGGCAGGATGGTACAACCGTCTTCGTGGCAGCGTTTTGCTCCGGTCGGTACGGAATCCCTCGGCACGACGGCTGAAACGATGCCGCCCTCGACTAGGACAGCATGATCCATGAGGGTTCGCTTGCCGTCGAATACTCGTGTGCCGGAGAAGGCCACGAGGCCATCGTCTGTGAATAAATTCTTCATCTGCGATTTCGTTCTGTAGTCGTGTCGAACGCCCGGGTTCACTGAACACCGGGAGCGCCAGCATCCGGTGGTACAGTGCAACCCGCTTGGCTTCTCTCAGTTCTTCATTAAGGCATTGATCCTTGTGAACGGCCAGTAGATTCGAGTCGCCCTGCCGATCATGTTCTTCCCCGGTACGGGACCCCAGTAACGGCTGTCCAAACTGTTTCGGGTGTTGTCCCCGAGTACGAAGTACTCATCTGGTCCGAGCGTCACTTCGTCGGTTGGCTTCACCAGAAGCGCGCCGACAGGGCCTGAGCCCGCCGAAAGTTGAAAGCCAGCATAGCCGTCCGATGCGCTTGAGATTGTCCGGAAGATTGCCGGTTCCGTCACCTTCTGGTCGTTGACGATCAAGAAGGGCGGCTCGATCCTGATACGTTCGCCGGGCAGGCCTGCAATGCGCTTGATGTAGAACGTCTTGGGCGGAAGTGTCTTGATGCCGTCGGTCCGAAAGGCGGCGATGTCGCCGCGCTTCGGTTTGCCGAGGCGATAGGATAGTTTCTCAATAAATAAGTGGTCTCCGGCGGTAATGATCCCCGACCAAATGGGTTCTCCAGCGGTGACATGTTCCCCGGGTTGTTTCAGAGGCCTTGCGAAGAACGGCAAGCGATACGTCTGGGGTCCGACCGTGTAAGTCAACTGTCCTGATGCTTGCGGGTCCAGACGGGGGCCTGACAAGGGTCCGTCAGTTGTGGCGGTGATAGTCTGAAACCTTCTGCCCGTGAGAAACCACTGAAGAACGCCCGGTCGGTCGGAAGAATCCGTGGGCAAATCTTGCCCGTGAATGCCGAAAATAGTTGGCTGCATTGCGCCGGTTGGTACTTTGAACGGGTGGACGACTTGGCGGATCACGAAACGCTCGGCAGTGCCTAGCGTTGCCGAGAGTCCAACCACTGCAAGCCATCCCAGGAACCCGATCCGACGAACTTGTCGGTAGGACTGTTTGAGCATGGCAAACCAGAACGCCATCCCGGCGACGAGTAAGAGCATTCCGAGGACATAGGGCGTTGAGCCGGGCATCGCCATCAACAGGATTGCCAACACCCCGCACAACAAGAGGCCGAAATACCACTTGAGTCCAGCGACGCAGTGGCCGGAAAGGAAATGGGCTGAACCGTGCAAAAGAAACCCAAGCAGAACGCCGACCCACTTTGGATATTGTTTCTCAGTCATTTTCGTAAAGTTAACGACAAAAATCACATTTTGGCGCGCTTCGCGACAATCAAGTGAATTGTCTTGTTATGAGACCGTCCGGATCTCCGTTATGAGCCTTTTGCAAAATGGTTTGGAGCACAGGCTTAAATGCTCCAACAAAAATAAGAATACACGTTTCGTGGACGTCCGCAAGCTAAAAAACGGTAAAATGTAGTTTTTTTTGGCAGACCCGTCCTGATGCGGGTTGCCCG
>CAIYGI010000183.1 GCA_903925685.1 uncultured bacterium | reverse complement strand
TCACCACTCACCACTCACCACTCACCACTCACCACTCACCACTCACCACTCACCACTCACCACTCACCACTCACCACTCACTACTCACCACTCACTACTCACCACTCACCACTCACCACTCACCACTCACTACTCACCACTCACTACTCACCACTCACTACTCACCACTCACTACTCACCACTCACCACTCACCACTCACCACTCACCACTCACCACTCACCACTCACTACTCACTACTCACTACTCACTACTCACACCACTCACCCTTTTTCCTGTCGCAGGCCGCGAGTCATCAGCGACTCGACGGCGGTCGAGGGGCTGATGCCGTCGTAAAGCACGCCGCAGACGGCTTCGATGATCGGCGCGGACACACCCGCCTGCCGCGCCAGCGCCAAGGCGCTGCGGCTGGTCGTCACGCCCTCGGCCACCTGGCTCATGCCGTCGAGAATATCGTCCAGCCTTTCGCCTTTGCCCAGTCGCTCGCCAACGCGGAAGTTGCGGCTGAGGCGGCTGGTGCAGGTCACCACCAGGTCGCCGATGCCGCTCAAGCCGGCGAAGGTCGCCGGTTGCGCGCCCAGCGCCACGCCGATGCGGGTGATCTCGGCCAGGCCGCGGGTGATCAGCGCCGCGCGCGTGTTGGCGCCGAAGCCGAGGCCGTCGCTGGCGCCGACGGCGAGGGCGATCACATTCTTGAGCGCTCCGCCCAGTTCCACGCCGGCAACGTCGTTGGAAGTGTAGCAGCGCAGACGCCCGTGGCTGAAGAGACGCTGCAGCCGCTCGGCGCGCGCCAGATCGGCGCAGGCAATCACCACGGCGGTCGGTATGCCCCGGGCCACTTCTTCGGCATGGCTTGGACCGGAAAGCGCCGCCACGGGAGCGTGCCCCAGCGTTGTTTCGGCCACCACGGTCATGCGTTCGAGCGTGGCGGGATCGAAGCCCTTGGCAACGCTGACGCAGAGCGCGTCAGGCGGGATCAGCCCCGCAAAGGAGGTCATGACATCGCGGAAATAGCGCGTCGGCACCGCCAGCACCACCGCCTCGGCCGCTTCCGCCGCCTCGGCGCGGTCAACCGTCCAGGTTAGCGCCTCGGGCAGCTTCACGCCCGGCAGGAAGCGCTCGTTCTCGTGCGTAAGGCGCACCCGTTCAAGGGAATCTGCGAAAGGGCCCCAGACGCGCACGCTATGTCCGTTGGCATGCAGTCCCAGCGCCAGCGCTGTCCCCCAGCCGCCATCTCCGATGATCGCAACCTTCATGGTTAGCGGCCCGCGCGATCGAGATATGGTTGCCAGGATTGACGGAAGGCATTTTCCGCTGGCGCGCCCGGCGCCGCGGTTTTGGCCGCGGTTTGCCCGTTGGTCGGCGCCGTCAAAATCTCGCGGGTCTGCAGGTGGATGATCAGCGGCGGCGCCACTTGGTCCGCAACCTGAACGCCCGCCGCCGCCGCAAGCGGCTTGGCATTGGCGACGGTCAGTTCCAGCGCTTCATCGAATGGGCCGATATAAATCCGGCGGTGTACGCTACGCGCGGCGCCGGGTTTCGCGCGGTTTGCCGCAGCCAGCGCATCCGCTTCGTCCACCAGCGTGTCCGGCAGCCCGCGATGGGCTTTCAGCAGCAACGGCTGCGCGTCCGTGGCGCCGGTCATCACGGTGATGAAAGAGTCCTCCCCGCGCCAGGCGCGGTGTGCCGCGTCCAGCCGTTCGCCGAGTTCCGCCAGGCGCGCCGCCTTTCGTTTGCCCGAGAGGCCCGCCAGCGAGTCGCCCTCCTTCGCCACTGTCCGCTGCCGGTTATCGTAGGCGGCCCGCGTGCGTTCGATATGCTTGGCGAGCGAGAATCCCGGCGCGCCGGTCAGTTCCGGAACTCCAAAAACGAATACTTGCGCGGCTGGTTCGCCTACGGGCGTAAATTCCATGAAGTTGGTGACCAAGCCCCAGGCGCCGGGGAAAAGGCGTTTGATCTGCTCGTCGGCGGCCATCCGGGCGGCCTCAACAGGCAGGGTACGCGCCGCCAGAACGGAGCTGGTCGCAAGCAAGCAGGCCATCAAGGCAATCTTTATGCACCGTGCGCTCAAGATCATGCTGTTCAGTATAGCCATAATGCACCCGCACTGCAAGCTTGCCCAACCGGCTGCGCTTTCGTATGGTGAGTTCATGAAAAACAACAGTTGTGGCCTGTTTGCGCTGGCGGTCTTCGCGTCCGTTCTGGCCGGAAGCGCCTGCGCCGGCGTTTTCGACGGCTCGGTGGTGGCCGCCTCCGCCGCCTGGTGGACGCATCTCGATACGGAGGCGTTCGTGCGCTCGGCCACCGGCCGGGCCATACTCGCCACGCCCGATCATCCGCTGCTGCGGCAAGCCGGCGTCTTGACGGCCATGACGGGCGTCGCGCCGTTCCGCGAAGTGCGCCACGCCACCCTCTATGGATCAGACAGCGGCGGCGTGGCGGTCGTGGAAGGCGATTTTCGGGGCGCGGAGCTGGTCAAGCGCCTGCAAACCCGTCCGGATTACACCAGCCGTACGATCAATGGCGCGACCGTTCATCGTTGGAGCAACAATCCCGCCGGCGACGCTGCGACGGCGGCATGTTTGTCCACCCCGCGGCGTCTACTGCTCGCCTCGGACGAGCCGCTGCTGCTTGCCGCCCTGGCCGTCCTGAGCGGCAAGTCCCCGTCATGGAACGCGCAGGCCGGACCTCTGCCGCTGCCGCGGCTGGCGCCGCCCGGCGTCTTTTTCCAAGCCGCCGCACGCGGCTGCCCGGGAGGGCTTGCCGGCACTGTGCCGGGCGCCATGCTGCGCGACGTCACCGTAATGGCCGCCGCGATCGGCGAAGCGGGCGGGCAGGCGCAAATCGACCTGCAGCTCCACGCCGCAACCGAGCCCGCCGCCGTGCAAATCGAACAATTGGCCAATGGATTGATTCTGACGGGAAGTCTCGGTCATAACATCGGAGCCGGAGCGGCGGTCCCGCCATGGGCCCGCCTGCTGGCCGGCGCGACGGCGACGCGCCGCGGCACGACGGTCCAGATTCACAGCGCCTGTTCACCGTCCGAGGCTTCCGAACTGCTGGCCAAAGCCTTGAATTGATCGGCGCCAAATCAGTAGTAAATAAATTCGTTACCGCCTGAACGTCGTCACCTTTAGTTTTGAGGGTGAATAAACGTTGGGCAGGAGAAGGATAGACAAAGCATGAACGATGGTACGATGACGGTGGTGCAGTGCTGGGACGATGGCGTAACAACCGATGCGCGTCTGGCGCGGATTTGTCGCCGCAACGGGGCCAAGGCGACCTTCAATCTGAATGCCGGCCAGCATGAGGCGAAGCGCAAGGCGGTGTGGGCATACAAGGGCACGGATGTCGGACGGCTCGGTTGGAGTGAAATGAGGGCCGTTTACGACGGTTTCACGATCGCCAACCACAGCCTCACTCACCCGAGCCTGGCGCAGATTCCCCTCGATGCGGCCCGGCGCGATATTTCGGAAGGTCGCGACCGCCTTCAGCAGTTCTTCGGGCAGCCCGTACGCGGATTTGCCTATCCGAATGGTTCGTACAATGAGGAGGTGATGGCGGCGGTACGCGAAGCGGGCCATGTGTATGCGAGAACCACTCTCAATGTGCCGCTTCCATTTCCACCGGAGAATGCCATGGCGTTCCATCCATGCTGTCATTTTCTTGCGCCTGACTTCTGGGCTCGGTACGAGAACGCAAAGCCGGGCGGCGTCTTCTACTTCTGGGGACACTCCTACGAGATGATTACGGAGGCGATGTGGACCGAATTTGAAAACATGAGAGCCTTTTGCAAAATGGTTTGGAGCACAGGCTTAAATGCTCCAACAAAAATAAGAATACACGTTTCGTGGACGTCCGCAAGCTAAAAAACGGTAAAATGTAGTTTTTTTTGGCAGACCCGTCCTGATGCGGGTTGCCC
>CAIYGI010000182.1 GCA_903925685.1 uncultured bacterium | reverse complement strand
TCCTTTGTGGGACCGTTTGTTCGCCCCAAAGAATTCACCACGCCGCTTTACTTGTCACGCGTCAAAAAGTGCCATGTCATTTTCCGGGCAGTTCGCAAAAACATGCGTAATTACAGCACGGGATCAGGAAGTGTGAACGTATTATGTACCCCCTGTCTGTTTTCCTCGGAACAAGGGCTTGATGAAGCCGAAAGTACGCCGTATTTATCCCAAGTCAAGTGCCTTTTGGTCGAATTGGTGGCGCGCGTGTCCCTATTCATCGGTTTTCCACTCCGCTCAGGGACTTTGTTGGCGCGGGGACGAATGCGGGGAAAGTGGGGCGGATGGAGCCAGTATCATTCTTTGCTGATCGAGCCTGCGCGAACGTTGCGGCGCAGGCGGGCGAGGCCGGTGCGCAGAACGGTTGTACCGGCGAAGCGGGCGGCAAAGCCGGACTCGTCGAGTTCCAGCAGCGCGGCGGCGCTGGGCGGCGGAGACGGGAGGAATTCGGCCGGGATCGCCTCCGGCGGCGCGCGGTTCCAGGGACAGACGGCCGTACAGCGGTCGCAACCGAACCAGGCCTGCCGGGCGCCGACGCGCGCGGCGTCGGCGGGCTCGAAGTCCGCGGCCTTGTGCTCGATGGAGAGGTAACTCAGACAGCGCCGGCAATCCAGCGTGCCGTCGCCGGCCAGTGCCCCGGTGGGACAGGCGTCGAGGCAGCGGCGGCAGTCGCCGCAGCGGCTGACAAGGGACGTGTCGGCCGGCAGTTCGACATTCAGCAGCAGCGTTCCGAGCACGACGGCGGCGCCGTATTCCGGATGCACCAGCTGCCCCTGGCGGCCGATCCAGCCCAGGCCCGCGCGCACCGCCCAGCCGCGCTCAGCGAGTGGAGCGCTGTCCACACACACCCGCCAGCGCAGTCCAGGCATGTCGACGGCCAGGCGTCGGGCGAGCGCGCCAAGTCGGTCGCGCAGCAGCAGATGGTAGTCGCGCCCGCGCGCCAGCATGGCGAAGCCTCCAGCGCCGGGATCGGGGTTGACCGGGTACGGCAGGGCGGCGACCACCAGCGACCGCGCCGGGGGAAACAGCGCGCGCGGATCGCGCCGCAGCGCCGCATGGCGCCGCAGATAATCCAACCCCGCCGCGCGTCCACTCTCCAACCAAGCCTCGAAAATGTCCGCGCGTTCCGCCGGTCCGGCGGCCGCCACCCCGATGGAAGGCAGTCCGACGTCCCGCGCGGAGTTGCGAAGTAAGGCTGAAGGCTGAAGGCTGTTAGACTGAAGGAAGAAACCGGTATGGGCCTGTTTCATTGCGACTCCGCGGCGTAGAGCGCGGCGATGCGTTCGACAATGGCCTCGGGGGTGAGATCGTCGGTGGCGATCTGGTGCGGGATGGCGGCGTATAGCGCGGCGCGTTGCTGGAGCAACTGTTCCACGCGGGCGCGGCGGTCGGGGTGTTGCAGCAGCGGACGGGTGGTATCGCCGGCAGTGCGTCGCATGATCGTGTCCAGCGTGGCGCTCAGGCAAACCACCAGTCCTCCGCGGGCAAGGTCGCGCAGATTGTCCGGGTTGAGTACGATCCCGCCGCCGGTGGCGATCACCAAACCGTCGGGGACTCCGAGTTCGATGGCGGCCTGTCGTTCCAGCTCGCGAAACGCGGGCTCGCCCTCTTCGGCAAAGATGCGGGCGATCGGCTTGCCGGCGCGCGCTTCGATCCGCGTGTCGAGGTCGAGGAAGCGCAGTCCCAACCGTTTGGCCAGGCGGCGTCCCACGGTGGACTTGCCGGTGGCCATGAAGCCGACCAGGACCAGATTTACCGGAGTATAGGCATTGGCGCTTCGTTCACTGCCGGTTGCGGACGTATTCATCCTCCACCTGCCACCCGGGCTGTTTTGTATTCCATCCGCCCTCAGCGCGCCTATTCCGCAGCCCGGCTTGCTTCGGCGGTTTGCGGCATCGCGGCCGGGTCCACGACCGGCAACGGCGGCACGACAGGGCCGGCCTTTTTGTCGGCCTCGATCAGATTATCGATGACCGAGCGAAGGTGCTGCAGGCCGGTGGACGGCATGATGATCGTATCACGGTGCCCGCCGACCTCCTCCGTAATCTTGAGAAACCGCCCGCGCGGATTCTGCCGCAGCGAGAAGGCGAATGTCTTCCGCTCCACCGGAATCTCTTCCTTGTGAATTTCGATATCCATGCCACCCCCGTCTTCCTAGTCCACCCCGCATCCCACAATCACGAAGTTATTCAGTCCACCACCAGGCAGCCCGGCAGGGCGCGGCGGAAGCGGTTCTTATCGGCCAGCGTGATTTTGTTGCCGGTCAATTTGAGCAGTTTCAGGGAGCGGCACTTGTCGAGCGCCGCGGGCAGTACCGTCAGGCGGTTACCGCTGAGGTCGAGGCTTTCCAGCAGGCCCAGGCGGGCCATCGCCGCAGGCAGCGTGGTAAGCGCGTTACCGGTCAGCGAAAACCGCTTCAGCTCCGCGAGCGCGCCGATTTCCTCCGGCAGCGATGTCAGGCGGTTGCCGTCCAGCAGGAGCAGTTCCAGATGCGTGAGTTTTCCCAGCGCCGCCGGCAGCGTGGTCAGGCGGTTGCCCTGTAGATTCAGCGTACGCAGCGCGGTCAGGCCGCCGATGTCGCTCTCGATGGTTGCGATCCGGTTGTCCGGCGCACTGAGCGTTTCCAGGCGCGGCAGCGCGGGCAGCCCTTCCAGCGTGACCAGCTCACCGCGGTCAAAGGTCAGCCGCCGCAGGTCGGCAAAGGACTCAAGCCCCTTGGGAGGCGCCGCAAAGAGATTGCCGTCGAGATAGAGCGACTGAATCTGCGTCTGCGCCAGCGCCTCGGCCGGCAGCGCGGTCAGTCCCCGCCCGCGGAGGTTGAGACTGTCGCCAACCTTGAGCACGGCGGTTACGGTCTTCTGCACCGGCCGTCCTTCCACAAGCTGCCCGATGGTGCCCGGCGGCATCGGCAAATCGCCCGCCCAGGCCGTCATGGTTAGCGCGCTCAATCCGATAATTAATGTAGTTTTCATGCTTTGTATTCCCCTCACGTCCGGCGGACGTACCGGAGATACTAATAGATCGTCCATTACGCCGCGTCAAGCGATATAGGTGTTGGCCGTGGTCGAGCCGCCGCGCCCGGTCCAGTTGGTGTGGAAGAACTGGCCGCGGGGCTTGTCAACCCGCTCGTAGGTGTGCGCGCCAAAGTAGTCGCGCTGCGCCTGCAGCAGGTTGGCCGGCAGCCGGTCGCTGCGGTAGCCGTCGAAGAAGTTCAACGCCGCCGACATGCAGGGCGCCGGAATTCCCAACTGCGCCGCCTTGACCACCACCCGGCGCCATGACGCCTGGCGGCTCTCGACCGCGCGCTTGAAGAACGGATCGAGCAGCAGGTTGACCAGCTCGGGGTTGCGCTTGTAGGCCTTGGTGATGTCGCCCAGGAACACCGAACGGATGATGCAGCCGCCGCGCCAGACCAGCGCGATGCCGCCGTAGTTCAGGTTCCAGTTGTAGGTTTTCGCCGCCGCGCGCATGAGCTGGTAGCCCTGGGCGTAACTGACGATCTTCGAGGCATAGAGCGCCCGGCGCAGGTCGTTGACGAAGCGCGCCTTGTCGCCCGTGAACTTGCCCACCTTGGGCTTGATCTGCTTGGAGGCTTCAACGCGCTCCTCCTTGATGGAGGAGAGGCAGCGCGCAAACACCGCTTCGCCGATCATCGTCAGCGGCATGCCGGCGTTGAGCGCCGAGTCCACCGTCCACTTGCCGGTGCCCTTTTGTCCGGCGGCGTCGAGGATCAGATCCACGACGGCCTGTCCCTGCTCGTCGCGGTGGGCCAGGATATCGCGCGTGATTTCGATCAGGTAACTGTCGAGTTCGCCCTGGTTCCATTCCGTGAAAACCTTGTGCATCTCCTCGTTCGAAAGGCCGACGCCGCGCTTGAGCAGGTCGTAGGTCTCGCAGATCAGCTGCATGTCGCCGTACTCGATGCCGTTGTGGACCATCTTGACGAAGTGCCCGGCGCCGTTTTCGCCGATCCACTCGCAGCACGGCTCGCCTTTCGGCGTCTTGGCGCAGATGGTCTGGAAAATCTTCTTCACATGCGGCCAGGCGGCCGGGCTGCCGCCGGGCATCATGGAGGGGCCGAGCAAGGCGCCTTCCTCGCCGCCCGAGACGCCGGTGCCGATGTAGAGGAAACCCTTGCTCTCGACGTAGGGCGTACGGCGGATGGTGTCCGGGAAATGACTGTTGCCGCCATCGATGATGATGTCGCCCGGCTCCAGATGCGGGAACAACTGCTCGATCAGTTCGTCGACCGCCTTGCCGGCCTTGACCAGCATCACGATCTTGCGCGGGCGTTCCAGTTTGGAGCAGAACTCGGCGATGCTGTGGCAGCCGATGATGCTCTGGCCCTTGGCGCGGCCGGCCATGAAATCGTCGACTTTCGAGGTCGTCCGGTTGAAGCAGGCCACGGTAAAGCCCTTGCCTGCCATGTTGAGCACGAGACTCTCGCCCATCACGGCGAGACCGATCAATCCGATATCCGCTTTGTCTTTCATTGTTCTCTCCCTTGGTTTCTTTACTGGTTACTTGGGTCGTTCAGGCTGAAGGCCGAAGGCTGTTAGTCAGGTCAAAATCGCGCATTAAAACTGCCTCATTTCCGCTGTTTTTGCTAACAGTCTAACAGCCTTCAGCCTATCCACCTACGCAGTTGCCTTCTGCCACGGCGCTTTTTCCGGAAGCGCGGCGTCAAATTCCTTGAGCAATTCCTGCTGGTAGGCGCCGGCGAAGCTGCCGGCGAAAAACCTGGCGGCGCCTTCATCGAAAAAGCGCTTCCACGACAATTCCTCGCGGCCGGGCACGATCGGGAAAAAGAGCGCCTGGTTGCCCTTGGCGGCATTGAGGTCGCCGTGCGCGTCGCCGATCATCAGGATCTTCTCGGGCGCATAACGGCCTTCGGTCGCGAAGCGGATGTGCTCGGTCTTGGTGCCGGCCTCCTGGCCCGCGATGAAGTCGACCATGTTCGCGATACCGTGCTCCCGCCACTCGCGATCGAGAGCTTCACCAGGCGTCTGGCTGACGACGATCACGTCGGCCTGGGAGCGGATCTTTTCGAGCGACGGCCGAACCCAGCGGAACGGCGGCACGCCAAAGACCATCTCCTCAATGCGCTGGTTGGTTTCCAAGCTCCAGGCCAGGACTTTCTTCAGCTCCGGATCCTGCGAGGCCTTGACCTTGACCGACAGTGCCGGATTGCCGAGTCTGCTCTCCTCCTTGATCCAGGCATCGAGCGCGGGAATGCCGGCGATTTTCAGCCCGCGTTCGGCGAAAACAGCGCGCTCGCCGATCAGCTTGAGGGACTTTTGCACGGCGATGAAGCGGTTGCAGCCGCGGTTGCGGGAGTAGAGGTTGACGAATTCCCAGACCTCGCGGGCGTATTTGCCGACCGCCTGCAGACCGAAATGTTTAATGAAGGATGGGCAGAAGCACTCCTTCTGCTTGATTTCCATCGTATCGAACACGCAGCCGTCACTATCGATGCCGATGAAAAAATCGCGCCGCTTGGGCAAGCCCTTCAGTGCCGCAACGTAGTCCATCCTTGCTCCTTAAAGAACCAACAACGATTACTTCCGATATCCCTGCGGCACGTACGCCGGCAGTTTTTTCGCCGCAAATTTCGGCGCCAAGCGGGCAAAGCGCTGGCGGCCATCGAGCATCGGCACGCTCGGCCAGTCCTCGCCGATCAGCGGACGCGCGTAGTTTACGAAATTGTCGGTCACGTCGGTCTTGTCCGCGCTGATCCAAGAGGTCGGGAAACAGCGCTCGCTGTTGGCCACGTCCATCAGCGGCGCCTTGTCATAGCGCACGCTGTAGATCGGACCCTCGTCGCGCAGGATGGTGGACATGAATCCGCTCTCGCCGGCGACGGCCATCAGCACGGCCTTCTGTCCGACGCGGAAGGCCTCGTCGAGATCCACCGTCGAGGCGTAGATCGCCGTGTCGCGCTGGTCGGCGCCGTAATTCTGACCGCGCGCGGCGCCGCGCGCCGGAAGTTTGTGCTTGTTCAGGTAATTGACCATAACCTGCTGCACGGTGGCCTCGCTGGCGCCGAATTCGGCGTGGCCGAAGGCGTCCTTGTAGATGCCCAGGTCGCCGACATCGCAGCCTTCGCTGACAACGACCACGGCCCGGCCGTGCTGCTTCACGGTCGCGTTGACCAGGTCGGCCATCTCGGCGAGCGACAGCCTGGCTTCGGCCAGGAAGATCAGCAGCGGCATGCGTCGCTCGGGATCGGCCAGGCGCGCGGCGGCGGGAATGAAGCCGATTTTGCGGCCCATGGCCTGGAGCACGAGCACGGGGTCGGAAGGATAGGCGCCGCGGTTCTCCTCCTCGGCGTTCTGGACCAGGTGCGACCAGTAGCGGGCCACCGAACCGTAGCCCGGCGTGTGGTCGATCAACTTGAAGGCGCTGTCGCCGACGTCGTTGTCGATCGTTTTAGGAACGCCGACGGCAACCAGGTCGAGTCCGCGTTCGCCGGCGAGCCGGGCGAGCTTGTTGGCGGTGTCCATCGAGTCGTTGCCGCCGTTGTAAAGGAAATAGCCGATGTTATGGGCCTTGAGCACGGCGACGATGCGCTCGAAGTCCTCGGCGAAGGCGCCTTTGACCTTGTAGCGGCAGGTGCCGATCGCGCCGGCGGCGGGCGTATTGCGCAGCAGGGAGATCTCCTGGCGGTCCTGCGCGGAGAGGTCGAGCAGCTCCTCGCCCAGCACGCCCTCGATCCCATGCCAACCGGCGTAGCTGGCGCCGATCCGGTCGGGGAACTGATTTGCGGTCTCGACGACGCCGCGCAGCGAACTGTTGATCACCGGCGACGGCCCGCCGGATTGGGCAATGAGCAGATTCTTGTGCGTCATGGTTGATTCATTTTTGCAATCAAACTCCCGTAAACGCGCTGAATCCGCCGTCCACCGGGATGATCTGGCCGGTGACGAAGCCCGAGGCGCGGTTGTTGAGCAACCACAGCATTGGGCCGACCAGGTCGTCGGGTGTGCCGAACTTGCGCTGCGGCGTGTGGGTCTGGATCGTTTGTCCGCGCGCGGTGAGGCTGCCGTCGGGATTGGTGAGCAGGGCGCGATTCTGGTCGGTCAGGAAGAAGCCCGGGGCGATGGCGTTGACCCGTACGCCGACGCGCGAGAAATGCACCGCCAGCCACTGAGTGAAGTTGCTGACCGAGGCCTTGGCCGCGCTGTAGGCCGGGATCTTGGTCAACGGCTTGAGGGCGTTCATCGAGCTGATGTTGATGATGTCGCCCGCGCCCTGTCCGGCCATGCCGCGCGCAAAAACCTGCGTCGGCAGCAGTGTGCCCAAAAAGTTCAGGTTGAAGACGAACTGGATGCTGGCGGGATCGAGATCGAAGAAGGTCGTGACGCCCTCCGGCTTGGACTTCAGGTCCTCCGGCAGCAAAAATTCCCGCGTCGTGGTGCCCTTGGGATGATTGCCGCCGGCGCCGTTGACCAGGATCGTGACCACGCCGTAGCGCGCCTCGATCGCCACGCGGGCCGCTTCCAGGCTGTCGCGTTCGAGCACGTTACAGGCCACTCCAAAACCTTCGCCGCCGTCGGCCTTGATCTGGCCAGCCACCTTCTGGGCGGCTTCCAGCCGCAAATCGAGCACGGCGACCTTGGCGCCGCAGGCCGCCAGCGCGCGCGCCATGGTGCCGCAAAGAATGCCGCCGCCGCCGGTTACCACGGCCACGCGACCGCGCAAATCGGTCGAAATCGGGACTTCGTAGGACATGCCGTTATGACTCCCTTCGATTGTGCAAAGCGGCGATCATAACATGAGGGAATTGCAAAAGTCGCCAGAATTCTGGAGTCAGAATTCTGGATTCCGTCTTTTCCCCCGCCTTTCGCCGGTTCGACCGGCCTTGCATCTCGATCCAGAACGGGGCGTTGCGCGTGTTCGTCCAGCGCGGATGATCGGCGTCGGTGACGCGTGCGGCTTGGAGGATGCGGACGTTTTCGGCCGTTAACAGGGTTTACGGTCCCATGAATGGCACACTTTGGCACACTTTTTGGAGTTTCAGGCTAGGCTGTAGGCTTGCCATAGTCTCAAAATGAAGTCGGACTGCGAAGTAATTGGTCATGGCGGAAAACCGGGTCTTGGATTGTGGAGCGGAGAAAATGTGGAGTTGGTCGTGTTATATGGAGTGCGGTGTGTTTTTTGCCTGGTCATTGAAGAACCACCGCGTCACCGCGGCGGCGAAGAATACGGAGCGGGGCGCAGTGTGCGCGATGCAGAAATGTCGAACATGAAATAACTAGGGTTTTCGCTTTTGGGAGATTAGCGGACCTGTCCGCTATAAGGAAATCGGACAGGTGTACATAATACGTTCGCTGAGGAAATGAAATGAAACGCATTGATAAACTCGCCATTGCCCTGATTGTTGCCTGGATCATTCAGATGGTCTCCACGCCATGCCTCTTGACCTTCTTGGCGGACCGAATGCACTCTGATGCATACAACTCGGTGACGTTAATAAATACGGTCCTGATTTACGGTTCCGCCCTCCTGAAATCGCTGACCGCTATCTTATGTGGAGGGTGGCTTTACCTCGAAGCCAAACGGGAAAGGCAGAATCATTGGGTGTGGTGTTTCTTCGGCTTGGCGTTCGGGGTGAATGCCGTGGCCATATTCTACGCGTATGCAATTCTCCAACTGCTGAGAACGGAAAGAAAAGGAATCAGCGAACCAGAGGGCGCAGGTTACGACTCGCAAGCTCACCGAACCTGACTCTCAACGTACGACATGACAACACCCATGGCCCTGTGGTACGTTCTCCTCAGATTAGGAGAGGTGAATCATGACATACCTGAATGACAGAATCACGGTTGATCCAGACCAATGCGGCGGGCGTCCATGCGTCCGAGGCATGCGCATTCGTCTTACTGACGTCTTGGACCTCCTTTCCTCGGGGCTGACCCCAAGCCAGATTCTTGAGGAAATGCCTGACCTTGAACAGGCCGACCTGAAGGCGTGCCTCCAGTACGCGTCCAAGCGCATCGATCACCCGGTGGTGGCGGCATGACGATTTGGGTGGATGCACAGCTTTCACCCTCGCTGGCGAAATGGATCACCGAAACGCTGGGTGTATCCGCCTCGGCCGTCCGGGAACTCGGACTCCGCGATGCCAAGGACTTCGAGATCTTTCAGGCTGCACGCGACGCCGATGCGGTTGTCCTGACGAAGGACGCCGATTTTCCCCATCTCCTCGCCCAACACGGCCCGCCACCCAAGGTGATCTGGCTCACCTGCGGCAACACGTCGAACGAGAATCTCCGACGCATCCTCCACTTTGCTCTCACGGCCTCTGTCTCTTTGCTCGCCTCCGGAGAATCCATCGTGGAGATCACTGGGCCAACAACGCCTCGCACCCTACCGTGAACCCTGGCGGGTTCACGTCGGGTGAAGGCGGGACTTCGGCAACCAGATGAAGAAGCCAAAGGCAAAGCAGATTGCGATGTTTCTCGTCGGCCCCTGGATGATCATTCCGATCGGTTTGAGATCAAGCTCGTCGACCACTTCTTGAGTGATGACCGACGCGGTAGCCCCGGTATCCCAAATGCCTTGGTACTTCTTGAAAGGAGGATACTGGTCTGGTTGCATTGCGGCAGGGTCGAATGCAACGGCGATAGTGACCTCACTGACCAACGAACGCCTCAGTGTGCCGTACACAACCGTTAGAGACGAAGCCCTGCTCATTCGCAGACCACCTACGCGAAGGCGACGCGGGAATGATATACCTGAGTGTAGGACTCCTCGCCGGGTTCACATTTCTGTACCAAGAAAGTTCCAAGAAGATGGTGCTTGGCGGTTTCTTGCACGGCTTGGAGGTCTGAATCGAAGTCTCCGATGACTTTCGCATCCTTGATAACGATGAATTTGCCCGCGTACTTCTTAACCAACTCGTCCTGATGGTCGAGATAGTACCGGAACTCCTTTTTTAGATTCCCATTCATGGTTTCAACCCTCCCGTTGCAAACGGTAGGGTATGTTCCCAAATGCGACACTCGTTGTCAATGAAAATTACAAATTACGCAACTGGAGCCGGTCATCACTGCGATTCGAATTTCTTCCGTTCGGCCCAGAGGCCCAGGGCGGGATTCGAGATATAGAAGAGCTCTTCGCCGTCCGGCAGGATGTTGAAACCGTCGCGCAGGCTGGCGGGATTGTAGCGTTGAATGGCCTCGGCGTAGGGCTGGTACTTGAAGTTCACGCCCTCCACCTCGGCGCGGGTGAGCTGTTCCACGGCGTAGGTGATGCCGAAGCGGCCGTCCGACGAACCGTGGATCAAATGCGCGGCGACGGAGAGATTGGCATGCAGGTCGGGCGACTGCTTGACCAGCTCCAGGACGCGATTGCGGCCGACGTAGCCGTACTTGCGGATCAGCAGGTCGTTGGCCTCGTCCTCGCCGAACTTGCGCACCCCCGGCGCCAGCACGATCAGCTCGCCGCCGTCGGCGATCGCCATGCGGGTGCGGTAAATGGCCTTGTTGCCCAGCCATGTGCTCTTGAATTCCTGCGCGTCCAGATTGACCACGATCTTGCGCGGAGCGCGGTCGAGGAAGGTCAGGTTTTTCGACTGGCTCATGCGCACGGCCTCTTCGAACAGCCGCCGTTCGCGCCCGATGAACAGCCCATGCACCCGCACGGGCCCGGCCTGCGGGGTCGTTGTGACGGTCAGGATGTAGGAGAGCGGCAGCTTTTGAATGAAGTTCGCCTCGGCGTAGTCCAGCACCTTGCGCACGGGGGTGGCGTCGCGCCCCATCATGCGCTCCATGCCGTAAAAGGCCCCGAGCATGTGGGTACGGTTGATCATCGCACTGCCGCCGCAACCGACGAAGATGTTCTTGCTGTAGTTGGCCATGCCCACGACTTCATGCGGCACGACCTGGCCGATGGAGAGAATCAGGTCGTAGGAGGGATCCAGCAGGTGGCGGCTGACTTCCACCTCGATCGGATCGGTGACGATGCCGCCGGAAACTTCGGAGACGAATTGGCCCGGCACCTGGCCGATGTGCATGATTTCGTTGCGCCAGTTGTGGACCAGCAGGCGCTCGAATGGCACGCCCTCGCCGAAGAAGGCCTTCACTTCCTCCCTGGTCATGGGTTCGTGCGTGCCGAGCGCGGGCATGATATCCACCTGCGCCGAGGCCTGGAGATGCCGGTAGAGGTGGGCGGTGATGACCCCGGCGCCGGAATTGGCGCGCGTGATGTCGGGCGGCAGCAGCAGCACCTTGCGCAGCGCGCCCAGGCGCGGCGCCAGCGCGCGATCCAGCGCCTCGTTGATGGCGGTCTCGCTCAAGCCGGCGTCGTTGCGATCTTTCAGAACCAGCGATGTCAGCATATTCATATTTCCTTCTGCCGGAATTATTGCAGCATGGGAGGGTACGATGTCAAATTTCGCGGGCATGGCGGTGCCTCAATAGGCATTCTTGCGGGAGCAGAGGGTTTTGAGCAGAATCTTGAAATCGAGCGCCAGCGACCAGTTTTCCAGATAATAGAGGTCGTATTTGATGCGTTCCTCGATGCTGGTATTACCGCGCAGTCCGTTGACCTGGGCCCAGCCGGTCATGCCGGGGCGGACGACATGCCGCCACATGTACTTGTCGATGTCGTCCTTGAATTTCTCGACGAAGGCCGGCCGTTCGGGGCGGGGACCGACAAGGCTCATGTCGCCCCGCAGCACGTTCCAAAGCTGCGGCAGTTCGTCCAGGTTGTTGCGCCGCAGCCAGCCTCCGACGGGCGTGACGCGCGGATCGTCCTTGACGGCCCAGACGGGCCCGGTGTTCTTCTCGGCATCGTCCCTCATCGTGCGCAGTTTGTAGATCGCGAAGGGGCGTCCATTCTGGCCGCAGCGTTCCTGAACGTGGAAAACCGGGCCGGGCGAGGTGCGCTTGATGGCGATGGAGGCGGCCGCGATAACCGGGCTGAATAACAGCAGCCCAAAAGCCGCGCCGGCAATATCCTCGGCGCGCTTGGCGATGCGGTTCCAGAAAAGATCCAGCGGCCAGCGGCTGACGCCGAGCAGGGGGATGTCGTCGACCGTGTGCATATCCATGCCGCCGGTCATGATGCGGGCGAGGTCGGGCACCAGATTGAAGGTCACCAGCGCTCGCTCGCAGGTGACGATCAACTCCACGAGCTCGGTGTGGGGCATGCGGGAGTCGGTGACGATGACCTGCGTGGCGCTTATGCTCTTCAGCAGCCCTTCCATGTCGGCGGTCGCGCCCAGGATCAGTTCCGCCGGCACGCCTGGGTCGGGCGGCTGGTCGTCGGTGCGCAGGAAGGCCACGACCTGCGAACGCAGGCGCGGCTCGCGTTGCAGCGCGCGGCGCAGGTGGGCGGCGACATCGTTCGCGCCGACGATCAGCACACGGTTAAGGTGCGTACTATGGCGGGCCAGGCTGATTTCGGCGCGGAAAAGCAGCGCGCGTTCGATCAACACCAGCACCAGCACGATGCCGCAGGCCAGGACCACCGTGAGGCGCGAGAAAGGGGGGTCGGTGCGCACGGCGAAGGCAATCGCAGTGGTGAGCAGCATGCCGAGGAAGACGGCGCGGACGAGGCGCGGAATGTAGTTCGAAAAGACCCCGTGCTGCGGACGCACGTAGAGGCCGAGGTTGCGAAAGAGAAAGAGCAGCGTAAAAGTGGCGATGACGGCGCCCCAGCCGTACATGAAATAGAGCCGTGCGGGCGGGCTGTCGCGAAAAAGGGGAATCCATCCGCTGTCGAAGCGGATCCAGGTCGCCAGCAGGAACCCGCCGAAGATGGTCATGGCATCGGCCAGCACCGCGAGACTGCTGAACATGGAGTCCGATGTGTCGTGTAAACGCATAGCCATGCAAGAATAAACCGCGCCGCATGTAATGACAAGCACGATGGAATCGATGGAATCGGTTAAACGTTGCGCTGTTTAAAAAAGCCGCAAAAAAGACTTGCAATCTCAACGCATGAGGTGCTTACTCCTTGCCGTTGTGGCCGCGCTTTGTGCAGGCCACGTATAACGAGGAGAAACGAACGATTTAGAAAAAAGACACGAACACTAAAATTTTGCGGCATCGCAAGATTCGTTCTTTGGAAAACCGCGAATTTGACGGAAGAAACGAACTGCGGGGACGCGCCAAGACTGGCGCGGCCCTGTTCATGTTTCTTCCAGGGACTTCGCGGTCCTTCCAAAGAGCGTGGATAGGTGTCCGCGCCTCTTGTTTTTGGGATACAGTTTGTACAAAGGTTTGGAGGAAGCACACATGCACGCAAAACGACGCGACGAAAAAAGTGGGCGCGCCCGCACAGCCAGTCTGGCTCTGGCGCTCGCGTTGCTCCTGGCGCCGGAATTGTTCGCCGATGACTACTTCTACGTCGATGACGCCAGCGCGCCATTAACCTCGCTTTCGGACTTGGCGCAAGAGTTCATCGTCCAGCGCGACTTGACTCTACCGTACCCTCCCGCCCTCGGCCTG
>CAIYGI010000181.1 GCA_903925685.1 uncultured bacterium | reverse complement strand
TCCTTTGTGGGACCGTTTGTTCGCCCCAAAGAATTCACCACGCCGCTTTACTTGTCACGCGTCAAAAAGTGCCATGTCATTTTCCGGGCAGTTCGCAAAAACATGCGTAATTACAGCACGGGATCAGGAAGTGTGAACTTAGTCGGTTACGCTTACGCGATGAAGTTCATGACGTCCCGGCCGATCGCTCCCTCACGGCGGCAATCCCGGCGGCATTTCCCAGGACCGCGCACCTGACGGCCACCGGACGACATGCACGGGAACCACATCCTATCGCTTGATCCGGGCTACACGGCCTTGAACGTCCCCGGCTTGACCTTCTTGAAAACTTTCTTGTTGGAGTACAACAGCAAGCTCATTGCCGCCACGGGCTTCCTCGCCTGGAAAACATGGCCGGCCTTCTTCATCGCCAGGACGATCTCCGCGATCCTCATCGGCTTTCCTGCCTTGAGCAGGAAGTCACGGACGGAACTCTTCAGTGTCGGCGCATTGCTCTTCCCTGCCGACGGCTTGGCTGCGGCAGTTGCGGGCGCGGCGGGTTTGGCCTTAACAGTTTTTGCGGCCTTGGCGGCCGGATCAACCGCGGGTTTCTGAACGATCGCAGTCGCAGCCACAAACTTCCCTCGTGCGACTTTCTTGAAGATCTTCTTATTGTTGTAGATCAGGATTCGCATTGCGACGACGGGGTTCGACGCCTTAAACACGTGGCCGGCCTTTTGCATGGCCTGGACAATTTCGGCAATTCCCATCGGTTTGCTTTGAGTGGCCAGGAACGCACACGCAGCATCCCTCAGTGAAGGAGCGGCGGGCGGTTTTACGGTGGGAATGACCTTTGCGGCCTTGGCAGACTTGGCCTTCGGGGGCTTGGCCGCCTTTTTAGCCTGTACCGCATCGATTCCCAGCACGGCGGACAGGGACTCATTCAGGGAGGCGAGTGTGTTCTGGCAGATATCGATCTCGCCAAGAATCTTCTCGGCCTTCTGCGCGCGAGACTTGAAATCCGCTGCGATTGCAAGTTGCTGTTTACGAAGTTCGTTCGTTGTTTCCATGGTATGACTCTCTTTCTATATGACCCTCTTTCTCATGGGGCGTCTTGGGCGCGAATAATAAGGCATGACTGTTTTGGAAACAAGAGAAAAAACATCATTGCAGGGCCAGCTCCAGTTGACTGCCAGTAGCATGGGGTGTAGGGTTGGTTGTCTTCAGCCGATGCGATGCAAAACAACCGCAAAGAAAAAATGAAAGAATCTGTTCATGGAAATCAACTATCGGCAATTGTCGCTCGAAGAGGCATTGAAAACCTACACGGAATGGTTGCTGGACCAGGGGATAAAATCTCCGGAATACTTTTTTGACCATCATGGCGAGTGGTACATGCTGTCCTACCCGCTGCGCACCCTCATGTTATACGGGAAACTGTTCAACAAACCGGAATACCTCAGTATGGCCTTTGAGTATGTGGACATTTACCTTTCCGAGCAATTGCCCAATGGCGCCTTCTCGTCCAACTACCGTAAGAAGCCGACGTCGGAGTTGAGCAAGGCGGAGTTCCACAAACTCCTCCGCTGCGGGAAGCTGAACATTGCGGATGTCGGCTCCAATGTGACCTGGATCATTCAAGCGGCGACCTGTGCGGATTCGGCTCGCCGGGAGAAATATCTCGCCGCCGCGAAGAACTGGCTGGATAACTGGGTGCCGATCTGGGCCTTGCCGGAAGGCGGCTACGGCAACGGGATATGGGGCGGGCACAAACTGAATGCGCCCTACACCTGCGCCATGTCCACCCTGGTTATGGCCCTGTCCGCCTTCTCGTTGGTGACGGGCGAGGCTGAATATATCGGGAATGCCGAACGTTGCATGGAGTTCCAATGCTCCAAATGGCTGGCCAACGGCCTGCCGCTGTTTCAGAACTGTTACCCGTGGATCCGCGAGAACTTTCTGGATGATTACGGTCATAGTTTCTATCTGCTGGAAGGCATGTGCTGGACGCATCATGTCTCGCGCAACAAGAAAGTCAAAGCGCTTCTGGAGAAACGGCTGCGCGAGTGGATTTTCGGGGAGGCGGGACTCCTTTCGCAGTGGGACAGGTCATGGTTCAGTTTCACGAACGCGTATCAACCTCTTCCGCCGGACAGACCGTCTACCGATATGATCTCGACCCGTGGCGGGACCTCCCACGGCTGGGAACTGGCCAAGTCCAACGGCATCATCCACACCTTCCTGTATTATCTCAACCATATCGAGGACAACCCGACATTGCGCGAGAAAACGCAGCTTGGCCTGAAATATCTGAGCCATCCGCTCAAGGCCCGTATGAGCGGCGTGGCCTCCGAGGTGGAGGAAGGCTACGGTCGTTTTGCGATGCAGGCCACCGGTTTCGCGGGACTGTCGCTGTTGGAAGGCCTAGCGAAAAATTCGGTGTTCGATTTGAAATAAGGTTTCAACCTGAATAAGGTAAGCAGGCTGTAGACTGTTAGGTTGATCCCCCGTGTGGGCCGGTATTGCCACCGAAAGTGGCTCGGCGATTGGTCAGGCAGGAGGCGCCGTGAGGACTTCCACGCCGTTCTTTTCAAGGAGCAGCCTGTCCGCCTCTTCGATCCGATCGGTCACCAAGACGTTGAGTGTCTCCGTTGTGGCGAACTGGGCGAACGAGACTTTGCCGATCTTGCTGTGGTCGCAGAGCAGGATAATCTTGTCGGCCGCCGCGATCAACCGTTTCTTGGTCTCGTTTCTTGGTCTCGGCGTGATTGATGTCCGGCGTGGTGGCGCCCTTGGCCACCGTAAACCCGTTGGCTGCCATGAACGCCTTGTCGGCCGTCAGCCCGTTGGTCAATGCTCGGCCATGCACGCCGACCGTGCAATGGAAGCCTTTGCGTACCACGCCGCCCATTAACACAATATTGAATGAGGCATTCTCCTCGAGCAACTGGGCGATGACCAGGTCGTTCGTCACGACCGTGAGGTTCTTGCGTTCGGTGAGGAAGCGAGCCAGTTCCAGGGTTGTCGTGCCCGTGTCCAGAACGATGGTGTCGCCATCCTCGACCAGCGCCAGTGCGGCGCGGGCGATCAGGCGCTTCGCCTTCAGGTTCTGGACTTCCTTCTGATGCGCGTCGGGCTCGAATCCGGTCTTGGTCCGCGCAATGGCGCCGCCGTGTGTACGGATCAGCAGGCCGGCCAGGCCGAGATCACGCAGGTAGCTGCGGATAGGGGCGCTCCTAAAGGCCGACGTGTTCGCCGTTGTCCGGGTTATCGGACGCCTCGCCCGTGGATCCGGTGACCGATGACCTGGGATGGCGCGAAATGGAGACGGGCCGGGCGAAAGCGAGTATGTGCCCCCGGGCTCTTTCGTGGACGTGCATGAGCGCATCGCCGGGCGCGCCGGCGTCGTCTACCATGAGCAATCCAAGCGCGCCCCGTCTGACGATCCATTGCGACCGATCCGCCATCAGCCGCGCGCCCTTGACCAGGCCGACGGCGGCGATGAAAATCAAAAAGGGCGCTAACGGCAAACGGAATCTTTCATCCACGAAAAAGATCAGCATGTTGAGAACCGTGACCAGAATGACGATTCCCACCAGGGCGTACTTCCGCCATTCCCTGAGCAGGCACACGG
>CAIYGI010000180.1 GCA_903925685.1 uncultured bacterium | reverse complement strand
TCCTTTGTGGGACCGTTTGTTCGCCCCAAAGAATTCACCACGCCGCTTTACTTGTCACGCGTCAAAAAGTGCCATGTCATTTTCCGGGCAGTTCGCAAAAACATGCGTAATTACAGCACGGGATCAGGAAGTGTGAACTTATTGCGTAATTCTCTGTTTTGACTCGTGTGTTGGAACAGAAGAATCCAAGGATGCCGATGACGGCTACTATCGGAACACAACTGAACACCTGCCTTGTTCTTCCCAACAGTCCTACGTTTTCTCCTCGTTCCCGGCCTCGGATGGATCGAAGGGGCGCGCGGTTACGGCGTCGCCCTGTTTGACCAGCAGTTCGATCTTGCGTTCGACCTCGCCCAGTTTGGCGCCGCAGTAGCGCACCAGGCGCTGGCCTTCCTCGAAGCGCGCCATCATGGTTTCGAGCGGCAGCGTGCCGCCTTCCATTTCGGCCACGATTGTCTCCAGCCGCGCCAGCGACTTTTCGAAGCCCGGCCCCTGGGCCCCGGGCGTTTCGTCCGCGGTTTCTCCCGCGCCCTCATCCATGCGTTTTTTCGTCATAGCTTGCCGTCACCTCCGCTTCGATCGTTCCCGCCGCCAGCCGGTTGCGCACCCGCGTTCCCGGCGGCGCCTCGGCCGCGCTGCGCACGACGCGTCCGTTGGGGAGCGTGGTCACGCTGTAGCCGCGCGACAGCACCGCCAGCGGATTGTACGCCGCCAGCTGCCGTTCCGCCAGCCGCAGCCGCTGCGCCGCCGCGGTGGTCGTCAGCGTGGAGCGGTGCGTCAGCCGTAGCGCCAGATCGTCCAGGCGCTGCTGCCGCGCCCGCAGGCCGCCGGTCAGCGCATGCCGCGCCCGCTCCATCCATGCCGCCAGGCGCGTGCGGTAAAGGCGCGCCGCGTTGCCGGGTTCGCGAAAGACATAGTGGCCGGCGGCGCGGTTGTAGCGCATGCGCGCCGTCAGCACGCCGTGCCGCGTTGCGCGGGCCAGCCGCGCCGCCTGGGCCGCCAGCGTTTCCTCGAAGGCCTGCTTGCAGCCGACGACCAGTTCCGCCGCGGCCGAAGGCGTCGGGGCGCGCAGATCGGCCACGAAGTCCGCGATCGTAAAATCGGTCTCGTGGCCGACGGCCGAAATGACGGGTATCGCCGAGCCCGCGATCGCGCGCGCCACGACTTCCTCGTTGAAGGCCCAGAGGTCTTCGAGACTGCCGCCGCCGCGGCCGACGATCAGCGCCTCAAGCTCCGGCCTTTGGTTCAGCAGCGTGATCGCGGCCGCGATTTCCTCCGCGGCGCCGGCGCCCTGTACCCGCGCGGGGGCGATCACGATATGCAGATTCGGGTAGCGCCGGCCCAGGATGTTCAGGATGTCGCGCACCGCGGCGCCGGTCGGCGAGGTCACGATGCCGATATGCCGCGGCAGCAGCGGCAGCGGGCGCTTGCGCGCGGGACTGAAGAGGCCCTCGGCCTCCAGTTTGCGCTTGAGCGCCTCGAAGGCGGCCTGCAGATCGCCCTGGCCGCTTTCCTCTATCTTGCGGGCGATCAGCTGGTACTGCCCGTCGCGCTCGTAAACCGTCACCTGGCCCCAGGCACGAACCCGCAGCCCGTCGCGCAGCGGCGTGCGCAGCCGCTGCATGTCGCTGCGCCACATGACCGTGCGCAGCTGGGCTTCCGCATCCTTGAGGGTGAAGTAGCCGTGGCCCGAGGCCGGCTGGCGGAAGTTCGAGATCTCGCCCTCGACCCAGACAGTGCCGAAGGAGCGCTCCAGCAGGCCCTTCACCAGGCGGGTGAAATCGCCGACGGTGTATACCGTGCGCGAAGGGTCGGGTTCGAAGTTCATAGGAACAGCGGACGGATGTGTCTTTCCAGCAGGTTGCGCGTCACCGCCGCGCCGACAATAGTCTCGGCGGCCGTCACGGCGTCGCGATAGCGCGCGCCCATTTCCGCCGCGGCCTTGTAGCCGACGTGCATCAGTTGCCGCAAATTGGGATTGAATTCGGGGCAGGCGGTGTGGGTGTGCCGCAGCGCCAGCGCGAAGCGCCGGCCTTCCCAATGCGCCACCGTCTCCGGCGACGGCAACTGCGCGCGGTCGATCGAGATTACCGCCGCGTAGGGCGCGCAGAACTCGTCGAAGCGCGTCATGGCCTGCGCGTAGACCTCCTTCACGATGGCCAGTCCCGCGTCGCCGGACTCGGCCAGACCCGCCGCCTCTTCCAGCCAGGTCGTGCCCGCCGTTTTAAGATGCACGCCGCACTCGCGGCGGCGCGTCACCCGGCGGATCGCCGGATAGATCGCGTACTTGTCGCTGCCCGAATGCACGCTCAGTTTCAAATCCGGCGGCAGGCCGAACTTTCTCACGGCGAAGGCCACCACCGCCGCGTCGGCGTCGAATTCGCGTTCGAACCGCGCCGGGTCGCCGACGTAGTCCACCCCCTTGTGAAAAGCCCCTGTGAAGCGCGGCGCGATCGTGCGCACCGGCACCTTCTCCGCCGCCAGCGCCGCCAGGATCACGAGCAGATCGGCGGGCGACTGCGGCTGGTTGACCTCGTCCATCGATACCTCGACCATGAACGGCCGCGCGCCGCGCGCCTTGGCGATGTGGCGGTAGAGGCGCGCCGCTTCCTGCACGGCGGCCAGATAGGAATGGGCGGCGGCGTGCAGCGTCGCCGCTTCCAGCTTCAGCGGTTCATCCAGTCCGGGAAGTTGCAGCGCGCCGATGTACGGCGAGAGGTGTTTGACCAGCGCGTTGACCGTCTCGGCCGGCGCGGTGCGTCCGATGGCGTCCGCCACGTCGAGCGTGAAGAAATCGCTGGCGTCGACGAACCCGTCCACGTTCTTGAAGCCGATGTGGTCGGCATCGACGAAGTACGGATGCGTCCATCCCAGCGTCTGCACGGCGGCGTCGGCTTCCCGGCGCACATCGGCGGGCTGCGTGCCGACCAGTTGATGCTCGCGGTTGGACTTGTTCCAGACCGGAGTCACGACCACGCCCTCCGTCTCCGCCTGCTGCACGGCCCGCGCCTGCGCGACCCCCTGTAGTCCGAAGCGATCGCCCATTCCGATCGAGTATCTTGCCAATGCCGTGTGTTTTTTGGTTGTCATGGATTTCCTTTGATTGTGCCGCTTGATATAGCACGAAAGCACATCGCCTGACCAGCCTGATCGCAAGCGTTTTTTCGCTGTTTTTTTCGCTTGCAGTCCGCTGCACGGCGCGGTATATTCAAACAGTTTCGAGGTTCACGAAGGCATATTTCTAAGGAGAACGCGCAAATGACGATTCGCCCCTCCAAGGTGTTGTTGATGGCAGCTCTGGTTCTGTCGGTCAGTGGATTTTGGAATCAGGCGCTTGGGCAGGGCGCCCCCGCCGCCGCGCCCGCGCCCGCCGCTGCGCCGGCTGTAGCCGCCGCGCCGGCGGTGGCAGCTCCGGCTGCCGCTCCGGCCGCTGTAACTCCGGCTGCCGCTCCGGCCGCCGCTCCGGCCGCTGTAACTCCGGCTGCCGCTCCGGCCGCCGCGGGAACGGCGGTGCTGGATCCCAATGCGCCCAAGCAGAAGGAAAGCCACAACGACATGAACTTCCTGACCATCATCCTCCGCGCCGGCTGGTTCGGAGCGTTGATCTGGGCGATGCTGTTCGCGGCCCTGGGCGTGGCGGTCTGGCTGATCGTGGATTCCTACATGACGGTGCGGGAGACGAAGATCGCGCCGCAGTCGCTGGTGGACGAAGTGCGCCTCGCCATGGAGCAGGGCGATGTGCTCAAGGCCATCAATGTCTGCGACAAGAATCCCAGCCCGCTCTCCAATGTCTTGAAGGCGGGCTTCGCGAACGTCGAGGAGGGCTTCGACGTGATCAAGGACATGGTCGGCCTGGCCGCCGATCTGGAAAGCGAAAAGACGCTGCAGCGCGTGACCTACCTGAGCGTTATTTCGAACGCGACGCCGATGCTGGGGCTGATCGGCACCGTGCAGGGCATGATCTTCGCCTTCTTCAACCTCGGCACCACGGCCGCCGGCGCGGCCCAGTCGGCCATGCTGGCCGTCAACATCTCGCACGGACTGTGGGCCACCGCCGTCGGTCTGGGCACCTCGGTGCCGGCCATGATCTATTTCTTCTATTTCAAGAACAAGGCCGTGCGGATCATTCTCCACATGGAGGCCATGACCATGGACTTGATCAAGGCCCTGCGCAACGTGGAAGTGGTCTCGGAATAAACGCCGGGCGGCCGGTATCCGGCCGCGGAACTTGACGGGTGCGCTGGCAGAACCGGAAGCGACGAGATGCGCAAAGAAGAAGAAACCTATCTTAGCGGCAACCTGACCGCGATGATCGACGTGGTTTTCCAGTTGATCATTTTCTTCGTCTGCACCGTAAGCATGCAGGACGATTCCGTGAACGCGCGCATTCAACTCGCGATGGCCCCGCATGGAGTCGAATTGACGGCTAAGAATCCACTGCAGGTGATAATCGATGTGGACAGCCGCGGGCGAATATATGTCGGAAACTCCTGGGTGGAAGCGGGCGTGTTAAAGGCGATGCTGAAAAAATCCATTGCCGACGCGCACCAGGCGGTGCCGGTGATCATTCGTGGCGACGCCAAAACCGCGCACAAGGATATCAAGCGCGTGATGGACGTCTGTACCGAGGCGGGGTTGTGGAAACTGGAATTCTCGGCATACAAGGAAAGGGGTTAGGCCCTGCGATATGGCTGCCAGGAAAAAACGCGGTGGTACGTTTACGGCGGGTGAACTGAACCTGACGGCCATGATCGACGTGGCCTTTCAGCTGCTTTCCTTTTTTATCATCACCTCGCGGCCGATGGATGTGCTGACCAACCTGGACGTTTCGCGGCCCGCGCCGGACAAGACGGTCACCGCGGACCAGGAGCAACCCATGATCCGGATCGCCGTCTTCACCGACGGATATCAGATCAACGACAAGAATGTGACCTGGGCCACGCTCGCCAATCTGATGGTGAAACTGGCCGAAATGAGCAAGACGCAAACGATCGTGATCAGCTCGGTGGGCGACGCCCCGCACGAGAGCCTGATCCGCGTGATCGATCTTTGCGCCCAGAATGGTTTGAAGAATGTATCCGTGATGAGTCTCTAGGAAAGGAGGGGCGCGTATGGACCGCGGTATAAAGGACCTATTCGCCTCGAACTCGCCGCGGAATTACTTCCACGAACTGGCGGAAGGCTTGCGCAAGCCCAAGGATTCCGGCGAGTACCGCTACGCGGTGTTTCAGATCCAGCGGGTGATTGTCCCCGGCTTCAGCTCCGTGCTGTTTCTCGCCGGCCTGATCGCCATGGCGCTTGTTTTCGGCAAGGAAGGCGCCCGTTCGCAGGACGTTACGATTCCCGTCACGGTGATGCAGGTCGAGAAGATCGAACTGGACAAGCTGGATGTC
>CAIYGI010000179.1 GCA_903925685.1 uncultured bacterium | reverse complement strand
TCCTTTGTGGGACCGTTTGTTCGCCCCAAAGAATTCACCACGCCGCTTTACTTGTCACGCGTCAAAAAGTGCCATGTCATTTTCCGGGCAGTTCGCAAAAACATGCGTAATTACAGCACGGGATCAGGAAGTGTGAAGTTAGGTTTCTGCCCTGCGAAGAGCGAAGAGTGAACAGTAAACAGTGAACAGTCTACCGTTCACTGTTTACTGTTCACTCTTCGCTCTGACACTTACGTGCCTGAGCAATTACTATTCATTTCTCTTCCGTCAGCGTCTGTGTGCGGCCATCGGGGGCCACAAGCTGCAGCGGTGCGTCCACGCAATCCGCCGGCAGCACCGTCTCGCCGCCGCGCAGCGGTTCGGAAAGCAGTCCCGCGCCGGCCAACCGCCAGCCATCCCAGGCCGCCGTCACGCCGCCTTGCGGATCGAGTGTTTGCGCCAGCCATGTGTGGGACGGAAAGCGCGCCAACAGCCGCAGGCGTAAGGCTCCATCTTCGCCGTCATAGAACCGCACGCTGCCATAGCCGCCGGACCCTTCAGCCGCAAGGGGAAGCGCGCTATGGGTCCAATTCGCGTTGCCGGCTGACGGGATCGCGGCCGGCCCGTTGCCGGCAAGCCGGGCACCCAACAAAAGCGACTCCATTGCCTCGCGTTCTTCTTCCAGGTAATCGTGTCTGGGATCGAGGGGATGAATCAACGGCGGACCGGCGTATGGACGCAAGGCCGGCGGCAGCGGCACAGCGCGTTTTAGCGCCCGCAACGCCGCGGCGAGCGTGTGCTGCTCCGCGGCCGAGAGCGCCGTTGCGAACGTACACTGCCGCAACCAGCCGTCTGGCAGGCGGCGGCAGTTCCACAGGCAGACCACGCGCAGCGCCAGTGGTGCGTTGGGGCGTTCGATTTCGCCCGGCACGGCGGAGGTCGTGTAGCGTCCGAAGGGCGCGGCCATCCAGACCCCGCGCGCGGGGCGGCCCAAGACCAACAGGTACAGCAGCCGGTCGCGCGCCGCCTTCGCCAAGCCCGGCCGCACCAGGCGCACCTGCGCCAGACGCACGGGACGCTCTGCAACCGGCGGCAGATCGTGAGGTGCGGGCTCTGGATCGGATGTGTACCGCGCTTTTGCGTCCGCCGACTTTTCTTCCATGGGTGCCGCCGCCAATGCGGCCTCAACGCGGCGTTCGCGCAACCACTGTTCCAGGCGCGTGCGATCCGCCGCTGTGTCGGCCCGCCGCTGAAAACGGGAAAATTCGCTCATATTGAAGCCTCCTCAAGTTCAAAGAGGCGGGCGGTCGTTTTTTCCACTTTAGCCCATGCGTACACCCGGCTTTGGAGCGCGGTGACAGTCAGATTCGCCAAAATCGCCTGTTCCGCGCGGTCCTCCCCGGCGAAGGATTTTTGAACCTGCTCCGCCAGACGTTGCATCAAGGTCTGCCAGGCGCGCGCGATCAGGGTTTTACCGCAACCCGCGGCAGTTGAAACGGCCGGATGGGCGCAGGAGAGGCCCAGATCCTTGGCCAGCACGGCGACCCGTTCGCGCAACGTGGCCGTCTCAAAAAGCGCCGCCGCCGCGCCGTCGGCCAGCGTCTCGTACTCGTGACGCGCGGCCTCGCCAGCCGGGTCCGCGCTATCTGGAAGCAGATCTTCGATCGTCCATGTGGATTCGCCTTCAACTAGCGGCGCCTGCATCGAAATCGTCCCCGGAGGCGATTGTTCGCGGCGCAGATATTCGCGCACTACTTCGCGCGTCAGCAATGTCGCGCCACCTTGAATCACGCTCAGCGGATCGTCTGGCGAACCGGCGATGCGATCGAAGAGCCAGCTCTTATAGACCCGCCCGTCGCGCGTTTCGTCCACGGCCAGGTGCGTTTCGAAAAGATGCCAGGCGTCGTTTTCCGCGGGAAGCGGCAGCCGCCCATCCCCTCCCCCCGCCAGGTAGGCGCCGTACTGCCGGAGATACTTTGCGAAGCGCACCTGTACAAAGGCGGGCAGCGCGGCGCGCGCCTCTTCGCCGCACAGCAAAAGCGCGCAACGCGCGCGCCATTCCGTCCAATGTTCCAGGGTTGTTACCATGGAGAATCCATTAGACGTCCAATCCGGCTTCGGCCGCCTGGGCGACCTCTGCGGCGGCGCCGCCCGAGACTATCCCGACGCGCCGAATGGCGGCGGGGCCGAAATCCATTGTCCGCGCTTCCCCGCCAACCACGCGGCGCACCAGCGCATAAAATCGCGCCCGAGCAAGCGCCCTAGGCAATTCGCCGCGCCACCCGATGATCTGTCCATGGTAGGAGCAGAAAGGCGCGATTTTACGCAGTCCCAGTTCCCGAGCGATGCAGGCGTTGTTGCCGTACTTCGCATGCGCGTCCAGCGGCAGGTGGCAGGCCCAGAGCGCCATGTCGTGTTCGACCAGGAAGCGAATCAGCCGGTAATTAAGGCCGGTAATGTATTTAAGCGAATCGCCCCAACTGAGCCCGTGGTGGCAGATCAGCAGGTTGGCGCCGGCGGCCGCCGCCGCCTCGAAGAAAGGCAGCGAAGCGTCGACGCCGCAGCAAACGCGCGTCACCTCGCCGCTGTTGGCCACCTGCAGTCCGTTATGAGAATCGTCGCGGTAGGCGTCGAGCCTCAGTTCGCGGTTTAGAAAATTCACCACCTGGTCGAGTTTAATGGCCGTCGCTCCTTCCCTGATGGGCGTGCGTGGGACTTGGCGCGTCAACCCAGTCAGACGGGAAGCTTACGGGATGTCGGCGGAAGCTGGCAAATGCTATCCACGCCTTGCAGCGTGTGATGCAGAATGCGCCGCCCACCTCAAAGAACGCACGTTTACCAAACTCTACAACGCGCGCCCCGCATGACTTACTGCCTGCCACGCGAAAACTTAAAGCCGCTCATCGCCACCGCCTACGCTGACCTACCGACCTCACAGACGAAGCCATCCTTGAACGCCTCTTGGCACTGACTCGGGGCGTCGATTGCGGATCCTGCGGTACAGGTTATGTCTTCTGGTCTGAGTTTGCGGCCATACAAAATGTCCTTGATGGCTGCAGTTTCTGCCAAGCGGCGCACGACGTGAAGGCGATCCCAATTGCTCGAATGGCAGCGGCGCGTTTCTCAGGTGCTTCTGCTTCCTTTTCCCTGCCACTTTTTCTATAGAGCGCAGCCAGATCCTCAAGGTCCTGGGCCACATTGGGATGATCTGGTCCGAGCGCCTGCTCGTTAATCGCCAGCGAGCGTTTGTAGAGTGGTTCGGCCTGCACATACTGCCCTTGTGTGCTAAACATGGTCGCGAGATTGTTCAGGGGCGCGGCTACGGATGGATGATTAGGGCCTTCAGTTTGTTCGGCGACTTGTAACGCCTTCTTCGCCATCTCGACGGCTTGATCATAATGCCCTTGCCTGTACAGGGACATAGCCTCGTCGCTGTGAGTTTTCCATTTACTTCTTTGTGTGTGGGCGGATATGCCTATCCAGAGAATAAGCAGAAGCACGGCTAATCCCGCTATTGTTCTTTTCATAAAATGTGAGGCACATCGAGCGAATGATGGAACACGTTCATGGCGCTTTCATGTCCGTTGTTGTTCGGTCTCGGCGTTCCCTTTTCGCCGCGCCCGATGCCCTCGCCAGCTTTTTTCCCATACCGCTTCCATACGCCTCCGGCTTCTCCCGGACTACTTGCCCGCCGATCCAAACCTCGGACTCCGCCAGATCCAATTCGTCGTTCCAGATGACTCCGTAACCGTGCTTGTCCGCGTGGGCGCTCCGAAACAACGCTTCATCGCTTCGCAAAGGTTCGAAAGCCGGAAGGGCCAGAATCCGCTTGCAGTCGTACAACTTCCTCACCCCATTGCGGAACCGTACCAACAGCCGCTTGTTTGGCTGCGCCGCGACATCTGCAATGAGCGGATAAGCGCGCGCTATGACAGGCATGGCTTCCTCCAATTGGCCGACTGCTTCCTGGTAAATGCCGCCTGCATGAAAGGATGCTCTACTCCCGCCATTACTAAAGCAAGCGAAAAATGGAACATCGTGTCATCCGTTGAGGGCATAGCGCTGCGTCGATTTATGCGTACCGTACTGCCTTGCCACCGCGTCACCGCGGCGGCTACCGAAGACCGCCGCCTTGTAGCAGCGCCGGTAACGGCCGTTCCGCCTTCGGTCAAGAGATTATGCCTTGGGATTTGTGTTTCATGTCAAGCACTCATTCCCCGAAGACAGACTCAATTTCGCTTTTGTGGTCGCGTTGATTTGTGAGGAGAGAACGGTCATGGCTTGAGTATCCGTGACCGCTTGCCCTCCAATCCATCGAGCACTTCGATCATGCGCGGTTTGCGGGCGTTTTCCGTGCGTAATGCTACGAGAAGGCGTTCCCATTCGGACAAACGTCCGGTACGCCGATAGACGGTTTTCATCTTTGTCAGACTCACTCCGGCCATCTGATAGGCCGCCGGGTTTGTCAGCGCGATCTGGGCTTGGGCCAAGCGCAACCAGATGGCCAGGGCTTCGGCGGGATGCGTCTTTTGAACGGCCTCGGCCACGGTCTCGCCCTGATGGTCCTGCCAGTAGCCGCCGCGCTTTCCGGCGCGTTCGTACCACAGGAGAACATCGTCATTTCGCTTTTCCTGGATCGCAATGGCGATCAGCACGGCAGTGTCGGGGAACGACCGTGTCAGTTCCGTGAAAGTCATGCTCGCCTCCTGTTTGTGCGGCGGGTGGCCCGCACGAGCTTGTCGAGTTCACAGAGGTTGTTCAGCGGCAGTTCGTAGTCCGTCGGGGCCAGGGCTGCGGCGCGTTCAAGAACCGTCCGCGCTTCGTCATGGAAACCCGCAAGTACCAGCGTCCACCCCAGATCGTTCAAGACGCGGGGATCTCCATCGTTCATCGACAGCGCTTTGCGCGCGGTGGCGACGGCCTCCTCCATCTGCCCCGCTTTGCCAAGGCAATAGCTGAGACCGGACCAATGCTCGCAAACCCCAGGATACGCTTCCGTGGCTGCGCGATACAGCCGCGTTGCATTGGGCGTGTCACCCTGATCCAACAGAAAACACCCGGCCTTGTCAATGATCTCGGCCAGATCCGGTTCGGTTTGCGGCAAGGTGGTAAGGGTCATGAAGAGTTCCATCGCGGCATCCGGGCGTTTGTGCTGGTATTCGATGGACCCGACCGTCAGTAATGCCGGGGCGAAATGCGGGTCGATCGCGAGAGCAACAACGCCGGAATCGAAGCCGGAATCCAAGGCAGCTGCACCACCGGAACTCAGCAAGGCTCTGGAGAACAGATCGTGCGCCATGCCGGAATCGTACTCCCAACTCGCCGCCGCCCGCCGTTCTTCCGGCGTCTTGCAGGCATACTCGCGGCGAGCATCCGTCAGTTCCTGCACGGAAACAACGAGTTGCGCGAACGGTTTAACGCGCAACGTGAGGCTCGGGCGGCGCGACGGATTGTGCTTCTGCTTGCTCATGCCTTGAAAACTCCATTTTTAGGCGACAGGCAATTGCACCTTATCTTCGCATTGTCGAATGCCGAGAATTGCTCCTACAACCTCCCACTCAGCACAGTCTGAAAGGCCGGTCGAGGGGAGGAATCCAAACTGGGTTGACGGTCAGTTCTATGCCGCGGGCCTTCCCCGTGATGCGCTGGATAAAGCCGCGCCGTTCGAGACGGATGAGCATGGAATTCACCGAGGGGGCAGTGAGGTTGAAGAACCGTTGCAGGTTCGCATGGGTGGGCGCGACCCCGGCATGGTTCCGCATCATGTACTCTCGGATGAAGGCGAGGAACTGGCCCTGCTGGCGCGTCGGACCGCCTGGTGGGACAGCCGCCCGCTTCTCCGCCGGTATGACCGCTTTCAGTTTCCCGTGTGCTATTTTAATGGCTTCGATCGCCAACTCCATAGCGGTCGATGCCTCGATCGGGGTTCCCTCCTCAATTACCTCGTCCTGGAGAATGGCGTGCAGTCTGGCGGCGGCATCCTCCAGCAATGTCCTCGATTCGCTATTCGCGACGCGGAGGCGGAGGCGGTTAATTTCTTTCTCGAACTCCTCGCTCATGTGGTTGGCGCCCTTTCCCCAGACCCTCGCTCTTTTCGCCCATCGATCTTTCCACGAAACAGCGTGTAATGCCGTTTGATGCGCTCGACGTACTCCTCCGGCGACGAAAGCAGCGGTCCCTTGGCGAGTTCAAGCAGTGCGGGCGCCAGCGCCGACTGCTTGCTCAGCAGCGCGAGCGCGGGTCCCTTCATCATCTTTGCGTCCTTTGCGGCCCCCGGATAATGGCCCCACTGACGGTAGAACGCCAGTGGCTCCCATCCCCAAGAGATCGAGGCCAGCACGACGCAGGGATTGCTCATGGCAATAACTTGGAAGTACACCCGGCGGCAATCGCAGCCCGCCTCGCTGCAATACATTTCCCAAAAAGCGTAACCATCCGGCGGCAGGTCATAGCCGGAGTTGTCCGGCAGCGTAATGCTCCGGGTTTCGCGAAACGCAATCTCCGGGCATATCTCATGGAACATCCGAAACGACATTAAATCCTCCTTCAGTTGCGATTACGGCCTTTCTGTTTGGCCGATGGCTTCTTTCTCGATCCCTCCAGCGCCTTGGCCGAGGATCTCAGGTCTTCGAGATACTGCTTCTCGGCAGCCTCTTCAGCCTGTAATCGACGGCGTTCGAGGAAGGCGTCATACTGCGATTCCGCCCAAGACCTCGCGTCCTCTTGGCTGACGGTGCCTGCGTCCGCCAACACCGGCAACTCAGTATCACGAAGGAATTTGTCGAGAAAGGCCGTCCAGTCGTGCATCTTGATGTCCTGACGGCGCTGGGCACGAAATTCGGCCTGATCGAGGAACATGACGACGATACGGTTGAGGGTGTCGATCTCGCGCTTGTCCAGGTAGTTCTTGGCCGTGGGCACATCGCGCTTCAAAACGCGCCCGCCGCTCCACGCGGTCAGTCCCATATTGGATTGCATGGCATCGGCGCGACGACGAACGATTTCCGCCGCCGTCATGCCGGTGGCCGCGAAGTGCATCTTGTTCTGCACGGTGGCGAAGAACATCATGGTTTCCTGCTCGCCTTCCCGGTAGTCCGATGCCAGCGAAAAGATTTCGCGGATGCGCTGGTACACTCGTTGCTCGCTGGCCCGGATCTCCCGGATGCGTGCAAGCAGTTCGTCAAAATAGTCGGCCAACCGGTCCCGCCCCTTCAGCCGCTCGTCATCCAGCGTAAAGCCCTTGACGATATACTCGCGCAGGCGTTGGGTGGCCCAGACGCGGAACTGCGTACCCCGGATGCTGTTGACCCGGTAACCGACAGAGATAATGGCGTCGAGGTTGTAGTATTCAAGGTCACGGGAAACGGAACGGCCGCCTTCCTCCTGAACTGTTGCAAATTTTGCAACAGTTCCCTCATGCCGTAGTTCTCCGGTTTCGTAAATGTTTTTCAAATGGCGACTTATGCCGGACTTGTCGACCTGAAACAACTCCGCCATCTGATTTAGCGTCAGCCAGACCGTCTCGTTTTCGAGCCGGACTTCAATCCGATTCCGGCCATCCTCGGTCTGATACAGGATGATCTCGGAGCTGGGTGTCGGTTGGTTTTGTTGTCGTTTGGTCATGCTATTCCCATTTCACCTTCCCGCCGTGAACGTATCCCCGCCCAACCCGCAAAATGATCGCCAGCAACTCCGCCTCAGTCAGCTTCTCCGCCCCCTCCGCCAGCAACCGCTCCCTCGGACGCTCCCCCTTCGGCCATGACACAACGCCTTTGGATTTGGGTTCCATGCCAGACACTTATTCGTTGCCGGCAGACGCATTCCCGGTTCTTGCTCGAATTGTCGCATTCAGACGTGATCCTGCGGCCCTGCTGAGTTGGCTGCTGGTGTTTTCGACAACGCGTAGTTCCCATCCAACTCTCCCGCCATCCCCACCAGGACCGCGATGCGGCGGGCCATTTCGGTGACGTAGCGGGTCTCTTCGACGGTCAGCGGGCGGCCGAGCAGGGGTTTCTCACGGTAGGAGAGCCACTTCTTGATGACCTGATAGCCGCCGAGGGTGTATTCCCAAACCGGCTGCGGAATGTTGCGCCAGTAGACGTTGGCGTTGAGGAAAACGTCGAGGGACTGACCTCCAACTTCCGATCTCTGCTCTCCGCTTTCCGCTTTCAACTGACCTCCGACTTCCGACCTCCGACTTCTCCCCTTCCCCGGCATGGTCACGCCGCCTTTGCCGGCATGGCCCCAACCAGCAGTCAAGTCGAGATCGCCGGCGTCGGGATCGAGGTGCTTGCCGTCCACATGTGTTAGAAGACCGATCTCCTTGAGTTCGGGCCTGATCTTGCCGGAGGTCACGCCCGGCACGGGCGTATCGGTGTCCAACAACGCGGCAATGCGGCGGCCCAGCGCGGCGGAGGTCTGGAGGGACGCGCTCCGTCGCGTCCGCTCTCCGGCCGACGCGGAGGTCGGCCCTCCAGCGGACAAAGCACCCCACCCCGGCAACGGCACGCGCGGCCAGTCCTGCCGCAAGGCGCCGGAATTCTCGGTGCGATAAGCCGGCGCGTGCAGCACTGCCAACGTGTGGTAGAACAGGTCCTCCGGCGTGGCCTTCAACTCTGCCAAGTACGTCGCGACCGCGTCACTGAGGTTGGGTCGGCGGCCGGTGGCCAAAAGGGAATCCTGCTCGGCGTGCAGGTAGAGCGGGAAAAAGTTCGAGAGGCCATTCCCAAAGTTGTCAGCCAGCACACGCACAAAATAGCCGCGATCGAATCCCTCCATCGTTTGTCTCTGCCGCGCTTCGATCCAAACATTCCCGTCGCCAACGTGAGGGAAGTAATCGCTGCGTTTTTCGTCGAGCAACTTCGTCGTTGGCTCCCAGTATAGCCAACGCATATCGAAAGGCCGGTAACAGTACCGCACCAAATTATTGGGCAGAAAACCGCGTTTCAGTAGTTGGCTTCGGACTTCTTCGGCCTGAAAGCGTTGCGTGCTCGTCATCGCCGACGGTTCGCGTTGCCGCAGTTCGTCATGCCCGATCTTCTGGTTGAAGTAATCCTGCATCCGCGCCAAGAGCCGTGTACGGTCAACGTCCACCACAAAGTCGTCGCGGCTGGTCTTCACGCCAGGGAACGAAACCGGAAACAACTCGGGCAGAAGCGGCCACGAGGTGTAACCCGCGGTTGTCCGTCCGGGCATAAACGACAGACCCAGTTCCGGGACAGGCATGACTTCCTGGTATTGGCCAGGGCCTTGGAGCAGTTGCTCGCGTTTGGTCTTGCCCCAGAGGTGGCGGAAGTGGATTCGATTTGTAGACGCGGCATCTTGCCGCGTGTGGTTTACCGTAGACGCGGCGTCCTCGCCGCGTTCTTCTGCTTTGGAGACCACGCGGCGAGACGCCGCGTCTACGGAAGAGCGATTCGTTCGCACGAGCAGCGTGATCGCCGTACCGACTTGTATTCCTTCGCGGTTGGCGTCGGTCGAGAAAACGCTGGGATCGGGATCACCATCCGGCGTGAGTTTGCCGGTCTTGTACTTGTCGCCGTTGAGGCAATCGATCCATATCCGGTCGAAGCACTCCAAATAGCGCTCGCGCATACCGGTGAATGACAGGCCGTCGAGCCAGGAGTAATTGGAGATGAAGCAGACCACGCCGGCGGCGGGCTGGTTCATTTCGACGATACGGCGCTCGGCCATGCGGAAGAAGCGCACGTAGAGGTCGTTCAGTCCCTGGCCTTGTGGCGCCGGGGCGCGGCGGGTCGTGCGGTAGGCGTCGGACAGCGCGCGTTCTTCTTCCAAGGCCACACCCGCGTAACCGTTGTAGGGCGGATTGCCGATGACCACCAGAATCCGCGCCTCCCGCTTGACCTTGTCCGCGGCGTCGCGTTCCTCCGCCAGTTCTGGAAAGAGCAGGAGTGTCTTGGGCTCCTTGGGCGGCTCCCATCCGGTCAGGGCGTTGGTGAGGTAGATGCCGGCCCGCTCCATCTTCGTCTCGCTCAACGGCGCGCCCAGGCTTTCAAGCAGCAGCACGATCTGAAGGTGCGCGACCACGAAAGGCGCGGGCAGAATCTCGAACCCAAACACCCGCTCCATGGCCGCTTTCTTGAGTTCCTGAGCCACCAGGGCGTCCCCACCCTTTTCCGCCAAAGTCCGGGCGATGCGACGCAGGGCCGCGCGCACATAGGCGGCCGTGCCGCAGCAGGGGTCCACGAGCACCACGCGCGGGTCGGCGAGTCCGTCGGCGATCCCCAGTTCCTCGCGCAGGACCGTGTCCACGCGCTCGACCTGGTAATCCACGATCTCGCTCGGCGTGTACCAGACGCCAAGTTCCTTGCGAAGTTCCGGATCGAACGCTTCCAGGAACGGCTCGTAGAAGTACTGAACGGCATGCCCTTCGTCGAAGGCGGCGAAGAACGCGGCGCGGTCCACGCGGTTCAGGGCGGCTGCCGTCCAGTCCAGCACCTCGATCAAACCCAGCGCGCCGAGACGGGCAGGATCGGCGACCTGCGCGAAGAGGCCCCGGATCATCGGCACGCGCAGCAACCACTGCGCGATGCGCCAATCGAAGATCTTCGGATCGGCGGTGTACTCGCTCGCGGACTCACGCATGGCCTGTTTGTAAGACTTCTCTTCCACCGGCTTCTCGCGGCGTCGCGCCCAGAGAACCCAGGCGGAGAACACGCCGTAGAACAGGGTCTGCACGAGCGTAGAGCGGAAGAAATGATCGCCTTTCGCGCCCTCGAAGCGCATGCCAAGTCCATCTTCAAGCGCCTTACGAAGCCCATCCAGTGCGGGCAGTTCGGCATGTTCGACGCGGGCGCGGGCATCGCGGGCATAGGACGCCAGGATGGTCGCCACATCCTGCGGCCTGGCCAGTGGCGCGTTGTGCAGCAGCACGCGGCGCAGGTATTCCGCGAAAGGCTGACCGATACGGTCGGCGGCCGAGTGCGGGTGAGCGACGAGATCCCAGAACGCCGACTCCGAATCCGCCAGCGTACACCGCTCCAGCACGGTCGGCTGTCCCGCCGCATTGCGGCCCACGATGGCAAAGGCCCGCAGATTCGTGACCAGGACCAACCCGTAGCGGTTCCAATATCGCCCGACCTGTTCGCTATCGATCGTCTCCGGCAAATCCTGACCCGGCGCCTTGATCTCGATCACGCCCCGGCTGGGCAGTTGCCCCAGCCAGGGATCGTCATCCGCCGCATGCCGCCGCTTGCGCAGTTGATCCGCGGTAAAGAGCCCCGCATCCGGCATCCCGCCCCCACGATTCCGCAACTGAAAGACGCACAGAACCTTCGGCTTGAGTTCCGCCCCAACCCCATTCAGCAAATTCGCCACCGCCGGATAGAACGAAGCCTCCGGTCCACCCGCGCCGGTGGCCCGGATCTCGGCAATCTCCCGCAGATACGTCTCAATCGCTTTACTCATACTTGCCAAACGAGATTATTGCCTGCCATTTTCATAAACGACCGCGCGAAATCGGACGCATTCTGTCCACACACCCCCGCCTTGAACGTGCCACGTCCCACCCGCAGAATGATCGCCAGCAACTCCGCCTCAGTTAACTTCTCCGCTCCCTCCGCCAGCAACCGCTTCCGCGGCCGTTCCGCCTTCGGCCACGATAGGATGCCTTTGGATTTGGGTTTCATGTCAGACCATCATTCCCTGTCGACAGACTTATTTTCGCTTCGTGGTCGCATTGCCGCATATCGAGACATGAAGCCTCCCGGCATGATGCAATGCGAGGAGGATTGTACACAGTCATAGATGGGTGGAGCGACAGATGCGCCGTTGGTCTTTGTGTCTTTCGTCTGTTCTCTCATGCCTGCCCTGTGGTGCAGACCGCGAGCAACGGTTCTGCTTTCGACGTGAGATCCCGTGACAGACGGTAGCATTCCAGCAATGCCCATGTTTTCTTAAACACTGAGATGTCCATGTAACTTATAACTTTCACTAAGTCCCACAGGACGCCAAGCGCATATCCGTATGCAATAAGGTCTGCCGTGGGCGCAGTGTTCTCGGCGATAAACCCAGCAAACGTGCGGTCGCAGAAAGCACTGCACGGACAACAGTCGGCCTCGATCTGCAGCCGATGGTCAAGGTTAGCGGTCGGGTGCTGCAGCCAACGTCCGAAAGCACCCGGCATGTAGTCCAAGTGATGCTCCGTATCGACCATTCTGAGCCGTAACATTGCGGCAAATCGCCCAAGGTCATAGCCCATTGGCCATTGCCCCAGTCGTGCAAGATCGATTAGCGCTAGTTCCTGAGTGGCTGTAAGCAGCACATTGCCAGGGTTCAGGTCGCCGTGTTGCACTACAGCAAGCAGAGGGACTGCCGTGAGTGCACAGTTGTGCCATTCCAGCGCGAGTTTCCTTACCTCTTCGATTACAGTAGTGGCGGGCTCGCGCAATGGCCAGAGGTCACTGTTCTGCAGTGTGTCACCGAACTCACCGATGAACCTAAGCGACGTGTCTAAGCGGTCCAAGTCAAGTTGCTCGAACCTCAACATGTTACGCGCGATGACCCGAGCGCACCTTTCAGGAGGAACGCTACGCGTCACACCCATGCACAGGTTCACTACCAACTGTACCCATTGCTTGCTTCCAGGCCACGTCGTCGTCTTGAGAGTGTCCAAAATCGGTGCACCAACGACCTTGACTTGTTTGTAGTATACGCCGCCGTTCCCAGGTATCGTCAGTTGTGTCTCATCGAACAGCACGATTCTGGTGCTGAGTAGGCCGAGGTGAGCCAGGTAACGACTAATGGCTTTGACCTCGCTTCGAATTACACTCTCGTCGCGTGCGAGTTTGAGAACCAGAGATCCTGGCCCATACCCTGACTGACCAGTTACGGCAATCAGGAAAGCACCGGAGTGCCCACTCGTCAACGCCTCCGCAGTGATACTCTGCCACCCTTCAGTTTCCTTTCGTACGACCTCAAGTAGCGTCTTCGCCCCAAAAGCCGCTTGAGCCGCGCGCATGCCGATGGAGTCCACGATTCTTATAGCCGCCTCGGGCCGTTCTTGGCGCAGACCGCGGTGCCTTGCGGCTGCTTCGTACTGCTCGTGAATGTACGCGATCCTGCCTTCTCGCTGTGCCCGATCAACAGCCGCCTTATCAATGACTCCATCAAAAAAGGCCAAGGAATCAGGAGCTTGCTGCAAGCGTGACGTGTAAGCGGTGTAGGCAAAAAGTAGCCACCGCGGTTTCATAAGGCGGATAACCTCAGCCTTCGCTATTCCCCGTAACACATCCTGATAGTCTTCCTCATGGAGCCCCAAATCAAGGAAAACGCCAGTCTCGATGTCGTCATCGGGGATGTTCTGGATGCACTTCTGAACTCGATCCCAGTCCGTAAATGTCTTGTCTGGATCCGGCCCTGTGACGATGTTTGCGTTTCCTGGATATGCCTGTGTAAGATAGTCAGAGAGTCGTATGACCTCGTCAGACTCGTTGTCAACAATGATGAATCGTGGCATAAGGCCTCCTATATCTCAACGACCTCAGCAATAGACACTCTGGCCCTGTAGACCTCGCCTTCACCCTTCTGCTTATCTAGTTCCAGCTGGACCCCTAAGTGATCAGAAAGGTCCCTTGCGAGCCTCTGGCTCCGCTGGCGTCCACGGTGGTATCCCCCTCTGACGACGTTCTCGAATGACATGCAAAGGCGGTGGTCCTGAAGAGTCATTGCTATGCGTCCCCCTCCGTCTTTGCCGTGCGTAGCCATGTCATGCAGTAGGAACCGGAACAACTTGGCCAGTTCATTTGCTGGCACCGGGGCAACATTCACCTTCGTCTTGTCACACTCCACGGATATGGACGATGCCGACTCAGCAGCGACCGATGTAGCTATGTACTCCGGCGCAGAGAAGAACTCAGGCAGCCACGCCTCAAGCGTTGGTTGTGCCGCCCTGTGTCCTGGACTGCACTCCATCAGGCAATTCTCTGTCGGCTGTTTGAAGGAGAAGTCCCTAATACTCTCCCACAGGACCTCTACTTCTACAATGATCGCAGGGTCAATCACATCTCCGGTCAATGGGCTACAAAGACCAGTCAGGGCATAGCAGTCCCTAGCAAGTGAGAGATATGCTGAGCGAAGAGCGTCCGCAGCGTCCAACCTGTGGTTCGCCGCGGCCCACCATTGCAGGGCCTTGAGGCCGGGAAGCAGCGCATCATGAATGACCTGAGCCGCGTCTCGCACGCGATGCTGCAGATCACGCGGTGGCGATGTGAGTCTGGCCGCCGGGTTCTGGTATACCCAGTTCGACATGGCTTTCATTTTGTCGAGACCCTCAGAGTGAGGCGATGTCTCTTGGATTAGCTTGAAGATTGTGGCCAGGGCCGCCTCCCTGGACATCTCTTCCCGTTGGGGCTCGGCTGCAAGAGCATGCATCATTACACCGTGGAGCATTCGCCGCTGCCTAGGAGGCACCGTATGGATTGCGGGGCCGAGAGTTGCCGCAAAAGCAGAACGAGACGTTCTGCCAAGGCCCACCGACGTAAGAAGCATCACGAGCAGTTGATTGAACATCGGTTCGTTTGCAGCTATCCGTGGGAGAAGTGCGACAATGTCCCGAATGGCGGCATCGCCCTGGCTTAGCAGTACTGAAAGGGCATCGCTGACAAGATGGGGCGACGGATTCTGGGATACGGCAGCCAAAGCCAACTTGGAAATGTCTTGCCAGCATTCCCTTCGTATGGGAGTGCTCATCAGGAGATATGGTTCCAAGGCTAGGGCAGTGAGCAGGCCAAAGTCACGATTCTCGCAAACTGTCAGTATTTCCCGGAGGACTTCGTGGAGAACCGGAGCGTTTTGCTCAAACAAGGCCAGGAGATGACGGATACGTATAACCGCTAAAGACAACACCTCCGCAGTGTCCTGCTCGCCGGGGAAGAAAGGGTGCTGCACAAGGCAGGCGTGCGGCCGACTGCCCGAGGCCTGCGCAAGCCGCAGTCTCTCCATACGTGAGAACACAGTTGAGACATAGTGATCGAGTTCCTCCGGCAGTATGCCAGCCAACTTCCTCATCTCCAGGGCGACCTGATACGCAGTAAGAGAGGTGACCTTCTCGAAGGACTTGACCTGAAGCCGGAACAGGGGACGTAGAAAAAAGGATATCCGCTCTTGAGGAAGGTTCAACGGCGTAATCTCACGACACATATAGGCAAATAGATACTCCTCTGATGGACTAAACCTGCTGACTACAGGCATTGCAACTACACATGTCGGCCTGTCTTCGCTCGATGCGCTCGCCACCCGAAGCAAGTAGTTACGCAGGCTCTTGCCCGTTACAGCGGCGTCATCAAGAAGAACGGCGGCCACCGGCGGCTCAGGCGCCTCAAAGTGGAAGGTGCCGATTCCTATCGGTCGGGCGCCGTCGTAAATACTTGTCGTTGGTCGGGCGAATATCTCGCTAGGTCCCGACGGCACAAATGGCAAGACCGCGTGAAAGACGCGCTGACAGGGGATCTCCCCTCGCAGAGCCTTCTCAGCGAGAGTCTGGCCTACGGACCTAGCGAACGCCCCGCCAACGTTGGCTTCGTGTCTTGTGAACAGAACGAGTGTCCACTTGCGACCATCCTTGCGCTTGGGCAGGACAGCAGCCAGTTCTTCACATATCCAGTTCCTCAGGGTGACATGATGTGTCTGCACGAGTGCGTGTGTTGACAGAACGACAGAATGATATCTGCCGCTCAGACTCTGTAGGCCATATCGGAAGACTTCGGGATGTGAGACCAGGAAACCGTCTCGGACGGTGGACGTAGCAAGGGCCCATTTGTCCTCGCTAGGCTTGGGCGTCGGTATGTGTGTGACCCGATCGACCTCCCAGACGACCGTGCTCTCTGCTATCCGCTCCGCAGGGGGGACTTCTTGCGGGTCGAATGGCATTCGCATCAAAGGTGTGACTGTGATACGGATGTCGTCGCGATCGGTTTGGGCTACGTGTTCCGAGTGCTTGCGCAAGTCAACGCCCACGATAATGCCGAGACAACTGCCATGTTTCGCGGCAATAGATCGAACCGTTTCGCCCTTATAAATGGCATCGACGAACAAGACAAATGGTCTGTTCAGAACGTGATCGGGAATATGGTCCGCCAGGTAGAGGTCAGCAATGCTGGAATCTTCTGTCAATAGCCGTCGTGCGATGAAGTAACTTGCTTCTGAGTCTGTGAGAACCGTGACGGGCACATTCCCTGTTCTGAACCGACCCAGGCAGTGCGCCAACTTCCGGCCGAGTGCAGCAGCCAGCATGTCGTTTGCATAGAGCATGGCCAGAACGCTAGCGTAACGTCGGACCAATCTGCCGGTTGTAAGACGGTACACTACGGTTTCCCCACCCTCAAAAAGCCACCACGGCTCAGAGCGTGTTTTGTGTTCCCATAACCGAAAGGCGAGTTGAAGAGAGCGTTCTTCGTCCTCCGGGTCCAGCGATACTCCATGGATGGTCAACCGAACGGAGTCGTTGTCTGCTCGGAACCATTTCCCATGGGTCTGAACCAAGTCGGCTGCGAACCTGCGGCAGTCTTCGCGTTCAGCCAAGTTCGCTGCCCCTCGCTCCTCTAGCGCTCGGACCATGTCGCGGACTTGCGAGGGCAGTACGCCCATGAGCTTCCAGGAGATGTGCTGCCCTGGTTGCCAGAAACCAACGAGTCGTGGCGTGCCGGTCACACCGACCGGCATGTCCTCGTATCTGGAAAGACTGTCTAGCAGTTCCGATGGCACAGCGACCATCGAGTGTATGATCAGGGCTTCCGGTGGAATCTCTGTGATCCCAACCAACAAGTCGTGGACGTTCGACCCGGTGAACGCTCGAAAGGAGTGAGCGATACTCCATACCTCTGCTGGCTGGTTGTAGCGAGGAATAGAGACCGTCTGTTTCTCGCCTGACACGAAGTGTTCTACTCGTAGACTGCTGACTGGAGTCCCAAGAGACGGCAAAGCGACCTGTTGCCGCGTGGCCTCGGAAAGAGCGATGCGGAGAATGAGCGCCGTACCGGGAAACTCTTGATGATGTTGAGCCGAGTGGACGATTGAAGAGGAGCTTCCCTTAACGAAGACGTGACCGCACCGCGCCTGTCCTGACCGCACAAGTATGCATCCAGACAAACGACAAGCGCTGTTGGTAGCGCGGTGAAGACCGCGGCACATCAAACGTGCAAGATTAGTCTCGAAGTCCTGTTCCGTCTTTCGAGTGGAACTGTGATGGAAAGCCCATTCGCAGATGTCCTGATGAAGGGCTGCACGCAACCGCTGGCCTTGCTCCGTTCCAATTGCGACGGATCCCACGTCAGGTACGCGATCTGGCCTGTTTCTGCGAAAAGCCTGCCAAAGCGAACTAGGAACATTGCAGCCACAATCAGCAACCACCAGTTCCAGCATCTTGGACCCGGTATGCTTCCGATACCAGTCGATTTCGGCCGGCGTGACGTGCGAAAGACTAGTGGCATCACTGACCGCAGGGATTGGCGTCAGGGTGATCCCGCCAAATGCCCAACGGGAAGCGTCCTGCCGGTACGCATGGTCCCGGACGTTGAGGAGTGCCTCGTAGAGAACCAACTCTACCACGCGCACCAATTCTTGCGACGCGGATTCTCCAGCGGTGCCGACAGTCTTCGCAGCCGCCTCGGCCATTGCACCCGCAAGGTGCCGACATGTGTCAACGTCGTCAATGCTGCAACGCCAAAGCGGGATTACAGTCGAATCGGCAATTTGCACCGGCTCGGATGCTGGACCGAGGTGATCCCAAGCAGCACCAAGTTGGTAGACGCCGGCTTTCTCAATCCATCCGGGAGTACCCCCAGTGGAAGCAATTTTGATCACGCCTCCACCCGAGTCTCGGTAACTTTCAACCGTCGAGGTCAAACCGACCAAACCTTCGGCTGTTGCATAGGAAAGATTGCGAAATTCGAACACAAGAGGTTGTCTACTTGCTACAGCCCCCCAACCGAGCAGAAAGGGATCATCTTCCTTGGGGTCTTTGCGTGCTGGCCGAAAGAGCCAACGCCCCATGCTCGCGTCAAGTGAGGACATGGTGAGTGGTCCTTGATGGCGAAAGACCTCATCATCGGATGCTTTGTCGAAATGGGACATCAAATGACCTCACATTCGGACGCCGCTATTGATCAATTCTCCACTTTCCATCATCACGGGTTCCCCTCTCGCGACGGAATTCCCATGATAATGGCCCACTCTTGGCGAATACGTTTGCCATCCATGGGGCTGTTGGATTCGCGTGCCACATCCTTCCAGAGGCCATCGGGACTGCTGGCGAGCCAGGGGCTGGCTTGCTTCAGGCGGGGACCTATGAGGCACGGGTGCCTCGCCTGGCTCCGCCTGCCGGAAGCGGCGCCCGAGCGAGACGCTGACCGAACGCGGCACACCCGGTCTGCGCATCAGCATGGTCTCGATCATTGTGGCCTTTCCCAATTCATCTGCGGTTCCATCATCTTCAGCAACGGCAACGGTTCTTCCGGCGGCGGGGTGGCGGTGCTGAAGCCGGTGCGCTTGTAGTCCTCCAGCCAGTTAAGGAAGTCATCGCGCTGGACGGTGTCACGGAACTGGACTTTGAGTGTGTCGTTTTCCAACCGCACGAGATTGGGTTCTTTTTCACGCCAGAAGGTAAAGATGCGCTTAAAGAGGTTCTCGCGGATCAGCCGCCGCATGCGCAGTTGGCGTTCACGGCCGATGTACTGGAAAATGCCGTCGGTGGTCTTGTGCAGCAGGTCGTCAATCGTGCGGGTGTAAGCGTTGTCCAGCGATGTCAGGTTCAGTTCGGCGGCGTTCAGTCCAGGCATAGTCTGGCGGTGAACCGCCATACCAGAATTCGCCCACCCCGCCGCTTGGTCTTGAGAAATGTCGCGAGCGGGGAATCTCGCGGGTTCCCTGAGCGGATCGCGACACGATGTCCCGATCTGGTCCAATACGCCGATCGACTGGGATTCGCGAACATGATCGGTACGGGTTGGCCCGATTGCCGGCCCGATTGCGCTATTCGGCCGGCCGGGAATCCCGAATTGGGCCGTCTCGGCCCGATCGCCAGCCCAATGGGGGATTCTGCCCTGCCGGAATCTACCTATCGCGACACGATGTCGCGATCGATGTCGCGATAGGACTGAATAGCGCCCAAGATCGCGGCTATCGCGACATGGCGTCATGGTTTGCGTCGCGATCATGTCTTAAGGTACTCCGTTGCGGGACCACTTCCGACGCGTCGTAACAGCCTCAACTGGACAAAATGCGTCAGATGGCGCTGTGCGGTGCGAGGTGTTATGCTCAGTTGGCGTGCATATTCGCTTTGCGTAGTCCCAGTCCGACCAGACAGGAACTCCCAACCAGATAACTCCGCACTATTCAGCGTTTGCAGCGCTTCGTTATTAAGAGCGGATGCCGCAGCCTTCCTGCTCCGGTAGATCGTCAACACCAGATAGTCCCCCTCCATGGAAAAGGTCGGCAGAGGCAGTTTAAGTTTCTCGGCTTGGCGGTTGAGGCATGGCTCCAGAGTCGTAAACAAGACGCTTCCGTCCAACCGCTCGCCGATGCACTTGCGCTCAAGCAGCGCGTATTCGGCATGATTGCCTTCCCGCAATTCACCACGTGCCGCCATTTCAAAAGAACCGTCCGGACGAAGCAGCACGGCACCCACCGACGGACTTGGCGAGCCATCGGGGCGGTGCTCCGGGACGGACTGCCGCATGACGGTCACAGCCAATTCCATCATCTCACGCGGCTCGCGCTTTTTCGCCTTTTGCCGACGCGCGCTCATTTCCGCCCTCCGACGATTCCCGCAAGCAATCTCATGCTCCTGTTAAAGAACCGATAGACCTCAAAACGATCCGTCGGCTGTATTGGATAGGCAATTTGCATCGTTGTAACTTTTCAGGCAGGCATCACACAACGCCGCCTGCATGGATGGATGCTCTACCACCGTCACGACGAACGCAAGCAAAAATACATCGGATTTTTCGCTTGCCGTGCCGTTCGTTTATGATAGGCTCTGATCGTTGTTGAGCGTATTCGATCATACATGAGCAGCCATAAACCACGCGACCTGGCCCCGGAACGGCTCGAAAAACTGCGCCGCATACTGTGCGCGCGGCGGATCGTGCGGGTGGAGGAATTGAGCGCCGAGCTCGGGGCTTCAGCCGCCACCGTGCGCCGCGACCTGCAGGCGCTGGAAACGCAAGGCGAGTTGCAGCGCGTGCATGGCGGCGCGGTGGCGCTGGAACGACGGCTCGACGAGCCGGGATTCGACGACAAGACCGCCCTCGCCGCCGCGGAGAAACAGTCCATCGCCGAGGCGGCGCTGCGCCTGGTCCAGCCGCGCGACTCGCTCTTTCTCGACGGCGGCAGCACGGTGCTGGCGCTGGCGCGGCTGCTGCGCGAACGAACGGATGTCAAGGTGGTGACGAATTCCCTGCGCGTGGCCGCCGAGATGGCGGGCGGCGGGCCGCCCCTGATCGTCGTCGGCGGCGAACTGCGCCGTTTGAGCCAGACTTTTGTCGGCCCACTGACGCGCCATCAGCTCGATCATTTGCATGTGGACCGCGCCTTCATGGGAACCATGGGGCTGACGCCCGAAGCCGGTCTGACCACCACCGATCCGCTGGAGGCCTACACCAAGTCGCTGGTCATGCAGCATGCCGACCAGGCGATCCTGCTGGCCGACCACACCAAATTCGGACAAGTCTCGTTCGCGCGCTTTGGATCGCTCGAAAACCTGCACGCGATCGTGACCGATCGCGGGCTTGCCCGGCGCACGGCGCGGGCGTTGCAGCGGCGCGGACTGACGATCATAACGGCGTAACCACGAAACCATAACGACAAGGACCTGCTCATGCCAAACCACCTGAACGACCTGCGTCCCGATTTCACCAAACGCAAAATCTCCTGCGGCAGCATCCAGGCCTACCGCTTCGATGCCACGCTGGCGGACGAACTGGCGGCCAGGCACATCACCAAGCGCGAAGCGGTGGATTTGCTGGAGGACATGCTGATCGTCCGCGAGTTCGAGGAGATGATCGTCAAACTGCGCTCCGGCGCCTATCCGGCCTGCGCCGGCTTCGAGTATCGCGGACCGACGCATGTCTCGATCGGCCAGGAGGCCTGCTCCGTCGGCGCCTGCTCGGGCATCGCGGCGGAGGACTACATAACATCCACCCACCGCGGCCACGGCGACAGCGTCGCCAAGGGCTGCGTGGCGATCCGCCAGATGAACGCGGCCGCGCTGCGGGCCCGCGTGCCGGAGGCCACGGGCACGCCGGAGGAAATCTACGAGGCGGCGCTGGAGGACCACATCTTCCGCACGGCGGCGGAGTTGTTCGGCAAGGAAGATGGCTACTGCAAAGGCCGCGGCGGCAGCATGCACATCGCGGACTTCAGCGTCGGCCACCTGGGCGCCAACGCCATCGTCGGCGGCGGCGTGCCGATCGCCACCGGCGCCGCCTGGGCCTGCCGTTATCTGCGCAACGGGCGCGTCGCGGTCAGTTTCGCCGGCGACGGCGCCTACTCCAACGGGGTGGTGCTGGAATCGCTCAACTGGGCGGCGCAGCACCAGTTCACCAACATGCTGGCCAAGGCGCACAGTTACGGCCTGCCCATGATTTTTGCGATTCAAAACAACCACTACGGCATGACCGGCCGCGCCGACAACGAGGTGGCGGGCGTGGAGTTTTTGGCGCGCCGCGCCGCCGGGTTCGACGATCGCAACATGCATGCCGAGGTGGTCAACGGCATGGATGTGCTGGCCGTGCGCGAGGCCATGCAGCGCGCCGCCGCGCTCTGCCGCGAGGGCCGCGGCCCATGCCTGCTGGAACTCAGCACCTACCGCTATTACGGACACTCGCTCAGCGATCCGCGCAACGAGTATCGCACCAAGGACGAAGAGGCGGCCTGGAAAGAGGTGGATCCGATCGACCACTACACCAGGGAAATCGTCGCGGCCCGCGCGCTGACGCGCAAGGGCGTGGAGGCGCTGGTCGAAAAGGTGCAGGCGCGCAACGCCCGCGCCGCCGCCCGCGCCGCCAAGGCGCTGGAACCCAAGCCGGCCGATGTGTTGAAGTACCTTTACAGCGACCTGACCTCCGCGGTCGTGCCGGCGGAGTTCCAGAAGGTCGAGATTGTCAGGGAAAAGCCGGTCATTACACGCACCAACGGACAGCTCACATACCGGGACGCGCTCAAGGAAGCGCTCCTGGAGGAAATGCTGCGCGACAACCGGGTGGTGGTTTACGGCGAGGATGTGGCCGAATATGGCGGCGCTTTCAAGGTCACCAAGGGGCTGCTGGAAGCCTTCGGGCGCGAGCGGGTCTTTAACTCGCCGATCTCGGAAGCGGCGATCTGCAGCACGGCGGTGGGTTCGGCGATGTTGGGGCTGCGCCCGGTGATCGAGCTGATGTACATGGACTTCGCCCTGATGTCGGGCGACGCGATCGGCAACCAGGCCGCCAAGTGGCACTACATGTCCGGCGCCAAGGCCGAAATCGCCATGGTCATCCGCGCCTCGGTCGGCGGCGGCAAGGGCTACGGCGGCCAGCACTCGCAGACGCTGGAATCGGTCTTCGCCCACATCCCCGGCCTCTATGTCGTCTACCCGGCGACGCCGCGGGACGCCAAGGGGCTGCTCAAGACGGCCATCCGCGACAACAATCCGATTCTCTTCGTGGAATCGCAGTTGCTCTACATGACCAAGGGCGAGGTGCCGGAAGACCCGGAGTTCACCATTCCGCTGGGCCTGGCAGAAGTCAAACGCGAAGGCAAGGATCTCAGCTTTATCGTCTGGGGGCCCGCCATGCAGGACGCGCTCAAGGCCGCGGACGAGCTGGCCAAGGACGGCGTGGAAGCGGAGGTCGTGGATTTGCGTTCGCTGATACCGCTGGACATGGAGACGGTGCTGCGTTCGGTCCGCAAAACCGGCAAGGTGGTCGTCGGCAGCCAGTGCGTGACCACCGGCAGTTTCATGGGCGAAATCATCGCCAACATCCAGCACGACGCCTTCGATGCGCTCGACGCCCCGATCCAGCGCGTCGGCGCGCGCGACACCATCGCCCCGCAATCGCATGTGCTGGAGTCGGCCTTCCTGCCCAATGTCGGCGATTTCGTAGCCGCGGCAAGAAAGATTCTCTGAGAGGTGGATAGGCTGAAGGAATACCAGAGAAACGAAAGTGCTGGCGTCCCACAGTGACACCGAGGCTGAAGCAGTTTAGGCTGTAGGCTGTTAGGCGAAAACGCGAGAAAATGAATTACAGTTATCGGTAATGATATAGCGAGAAATTATGCGGGTTTTCTAACAGCCTAACAGCCTACAGTCTAAACAACCTTCGCAAACAACCCGTGAAATCCCATCGGAAGGACCGGTAAAAAGTCATGTCCCAACCCATCCTGATGCCAAAACTTGGACAGTCGGACGAGGTCGCTCCGATCGTCAAATGGCGCAAGCGCATTGGCGAAGCGGTCAACAAAGGCGACATTTTGTTCGAGATCGAGACCGAGAAAGCCGTTTTGGAAGTCGAAAGTTTTTACGCCGGCAACTTGATCAAGATCGTCGTCCCGGCCGGCCAGGCCGCGCCGGTCAACGCCATCGTGGCCTTCCTTGGCAAGCCCGGCGAAAAAGCGCCGGATGTCGCCGCGGCGCCTGCGTCCGCCGCTGCCACCGCAAGTCCCGGCGTGGAGCATAACTCCGGCGGACGACACGGAGGTCGTCCCTCCAGAGTCGAAAACAAAGATTCCGCCTTGCCGTCTGGAGGGTCGGGCTCCGTCCCGACCGTTGCTGCTCCGCTCGCGGCCAGCGCCGTTCCGTCAAAACCGGGCCGGCTGCTGATTTCACCGCGCGCCCGCGCCCTGGCAAACACCTCCTGCATCGATCCCTCCGGCATCGCCGGCAGCGGACCGGATGGGCGGATCGTGGAGAAGGACGTGCGCGCGCATCTCGATGCCCGCGGCTATGACAAACTGCGCATCTCGCCCGCCGCCAAGGCGCTGGCCGCACAGCAGAAGGTCGATATTCTTGCTGTGACCGGCACGGGCGAAGGCGGGCGGATCATGACGGAGGACATCCAGCGCGCCATGGCCGAACGTCCCAAACCGCTCACGCTCATGCGCCAGACCATTGCCAGGCGTTTGACGCAGAGCGTCGTCACCAGCCCCCATTTCTACGTGACCGTTTCGGTGGATATGGGCGATCTCTTGAAACTGCGCCAGGAGGCCAAGACGCGCGGCAGCGACTACAGCGTGACGGACTTCATTCTGGAAGCCTGCATCATGACGCTCCAGGAAGTGCCCGAGGTCAACAGTTCAACCGACGGGCAGTCCGTGCGCTGGCACGCTTCGGTACACCTCGGTCTGGCGACCAGCCGGCCCGACGGACTGGTGGTGCCGGTGATTCGCGACGCGCAAAAACTGACGCTGGTGGAACTGCATCAGGCGGCCAAGGCGCTTGCCGCCCGCGCCCGCGACGGCAAGTTGTTGCCGGAAGAGATGTCGGGCAGCACCTTTACGGTTTCCAACATGGGCATGCTGAATGTCGAAAACTTCACCGCCATCATCAATCCCGGCGAGTCCGCCATCCTGGCCGTGTCGAGCACGCTGCCGACGCCGGTGGCGCGCGATGGGAATGTGGTCGTGCGGCCGATCATGAAAATCACGCTGGCATCCGATCACCGCCTGGTTGACGGCGCCATGGCCGCACGATTCGTCAACGCGATCAAAACCAAACTGGAGGATGTTTCGCTATGGACTCGTTCGATCTAATCGTCATCGGCGCCGGACCCGGCGGCTATCCCGCGGCCATTCGCGCCGCGCAGTTGGGCGCGCGCACTGCCATCGTGGAGCAGGAAGCCATCGGAGGAACCTGCCTCAACTGGGGCTGCATTCCCACCAAGTCGCTGATCGCCGGCGCGGACTTGTTCGCCCATCTCGGCCGCGCCGCGGAGTATGGAATCCAGGCCGGGGAAACCCGCGCCGACTATCCCGCGATGATCGCGCGCAAGGATAAGATCGTCGCCAAACTGCGCGGCGGCGTCAAACAACTGCTCAAGGCCAACGGCGTGCAGACATTCGAAGGCACGGGCTCGTTTCAGGCGCGCAACCGCATAGCCGTGCGCGCCGCCGACGGCGCGCTCACGACGCTCGAAACCAAGCACACCGTGATCGCCACGGGCTCCACCTCCGTCATGCCCGGCTTTTTGCCAAAACATCCGCGGGTGGTGGAAAGCCGCGCCTTTCTGGACCGCCCCAGCCTGCCGGCCAGCATGATCGTGCTTGGCGGCGGCGTAATCGGCTGCGAGTTCGCCTGCATGGCGGCGCAATTGGGCGTCAAGGTTACGGTCGTCGAACTGCTGCCCGAGATTCTCGCGATGCTTGACGCCGATGCGATCATGGAATTGCGCAAGCACATGCAGCAAAAACTCGGCATCCGCATTCTCGCCGGCGCGCCCTTGACCAATATCGGCGCGGACGATACGGGCGTCAGCGGAACAGTCGGCAAAGAGACGCTGCGGGCCGACCTGTTGCTTGCGGCGCTGGGCCGCCGCCCCGTCACCGCCGGACTCGACCCCGCCGCCGCCGGAGTGGCACTGACCGACAAGGGCATGGTCGTAGTGGACGCCTTCGGACGCACGACGGCCGCCTCGGTTTACGCCATTGGCGATGTCAACGGCGGCCCGCAACTGGCCCATGCCGCCACCGCGCAAGGCATTGCCGCGGTCGAACACGCGCTCGGCCATGCCCGGCGCGCTTTCGATGCGCTGGTGCCCTCCTGTATCTTTACCGCGCCTGAAGTGGGCCAGGTGGGCTTGACCGAACAGCAGGCGCAAGCCTCACAACGTGCCGTGACCGTCGGCCGTTTCCCCTTCGCCGCGCTGGGGCGGGCGCTGGCAACAGGCGATAGTGAAGGTTTTGTAAAGCTGATATCCGACGCGCAAAGCGATCGACTATTGGGCGCTACAGCCGTCGGGCCCCATGCCACCGACCTGATTGCCGAGGCCACGCTGGCGATCAAGGGCGAGTGGACGGCAGCCGAGCTGGGCCGCGTGATCCACGCCCACCCCACCTTCGCCGAATCCTGGATGGAAGCCGCCCACGCCCTGCACGGCGCCTGCATCCACGCCGCCCCCAAGCGCCGTTGAGTTCAAACAATCGAACGGGAAATGGCTGCATATTGTTGCAAAAGCAAATCTCGCATGCCTGCTCGGTTGTGTCATCGTATCGTTGGTCGATGTGGTCCCCCAAGCTAGGGCAATCTGGGATGTGACTTGGATGTCTCTCCTCGGATGTGCTGTAATCCTTGCACTCTTGATGGTCGTTATGGCTAAACCGCAGAAGGACAAAAAGACGGACCCAACCAGCCGCTGACCGTACGCCGCTATCGCGCCGAAAATGAGGCGCAACGTTGGCCAAAGGAACCCGCATGATGACCTCCGCCCAGAACAAGTACGATCTCGACACCCCCTGCCTGGTGCTGGATCTCGATGTCCTTGATCTCAACCTTCAGAAAATGCAGGCCGCTGCCCGGCGTGCCGGCAAAACGCTGCGTCCGCATGCCAAGACCCACAAGTGCTCATCTCTGGCGCGAAAGCAAATCGAGGCCGGAGCATGCGGCGTCTGCGCCGCTAAGGTTTCGGAAGCTGAGGCCTTGGTGAAGGCCGGTATTACTGGAATTCTTATCACCGGCCCGGTGGCCACGCCGAAGAAGATCACGAGACTTGTCGATATGCTGGCCGCCACTCCTTCGCTCATCACAGTCGTGGACCACCGCGACAGTATCGATTTGCTTGATGCTGCCTTGCGTCAAAGAGGAATGTCAATGGACGTCCTTCTCGATGTGGATATCGGTCTTCACCGAACTGGCGTAAGGGCGGCCAATGCGCTGGATCTGGCCGATTACATCCTTTCTCGCCCTGCCCTGCGCCTCAGGGGAGTGCAGGCATACGCCGGCCAGGTACAGCATATAAGCTCGTACGAGGCCAGAAAGGCCGCCTCGCACAAACATCTGCAGGAAGCCGTTCCCGTGTTTCGCGAATTAAAGGGCGTTGTGGACACCTGCGCTATCTTCAGTTCTTCAGGTACGGGAACGTTTGACATTGATCTCACCGTTCCAGAGGTAACCGAGCTTCAGGTCGGATCGTACGCGTGCATGGATACGGAGTATCTTGCCATCGGATCGGCAGAGGACTCCACGCAATTTGCGCCGTTTGGTCCGGCCTTGCGATTGCTTACAACGGTTGTCAGCCGAAACCAGATTGGGTATGTCACGGTGGACGCCGGTTTGAAGTCGCTTTACAGGGATGGCGGGGTCCCCCAAGTCATTGGATCAGGGCATTCCGGGATGGTCTACGACTGGTTCGGCGATGAGTACGGAAAGGTCACCTGCCCCGGCAATGGCGAGCTCCCTTCCATTGGCACAGTCCTGGAGCTTGTGGTTTCCCATTGCGATCCGACCATCAATCTGTTCGATCGTTATTATCTCACGAAGGGTACTGAAGTCGTTGGCGTCTGGCCAATCGACCTCAGGGGTTGCAGTCAATGATACGATGGGGCCAACATTGTGGACTTCGTTGTAACATTTCTCCAGATGGATGCATCATTGACGGCGGAACCATTCTATCTGGCACACGGTTACAGAACCATCGGGCGGGAATTTCACACACTCGGGAACGGTGCCGGTATGGCTTGTGTAAAGATGAGGAAGGACTTGGCATAACAACCGGCGTGGTTCGTATGGGGCGCCTGCGCCGGACACGCCACACAATCTGTTGAGAAAAGAAATGACCGGAAAGCAAAGAGAGGGCGAATTACTCGTGTTGGTGACAGATGAAGGAAAATGCGAACGGGCAGGAGGACAATGATGGAGTCAAGAGAAACGACTGCAATAGGGAAGATCAATTGCCAAAAGGATTCCAAGCGACGCGGCAATCCGCGCGCCTGACGCCGGCGTTTTCCATGCAAAATTAATCGCGTCGGTCTTGGTATGTTCACACTTCCTGATCTCGGAGGAAAATGAGTTGGCACTTTTCTGGTATTTATCAGGCGAGTTCGTAGATCAAACGCGCGCCGGTTTCAGGGTGGTAAAAAGCGGCGTGGGTTAAATCTGCGAGGAGTGCGCTGATCGCC
>CAIYGI010000178.1 GCA_903925685.1 uncultured bacterium | reverse complement strand
TCCTTTGTGGGACCGTTTGTTCGCCCCAAAGAATTCACCACGCCGCTTTACTTGTCACGCGTCAAAAAGTGCCATGTCATTTTCCGGGCAGTTCGCAAAAACATGCGTAATTACAGCACGGGATCAGGAAGTGTGAAGTTCCAGGTCCTGATGCTCCGCGATGCAATACTGGAATGCTTTCCCTATCGGCTCGTTATCGACCCAAAGAGCGACGCGGGAATTATCCGCTACTGTGGGCAGAACGTAGAAGAACCGAACCAAACCTGATTCGTCTTGCTGTAGGTCAGCGCGCATCTTCGCAATCAGTTTTGGGATTGCCTTCTCCACGCCCTGAAAGCGCGCCCTGTCTTTTTTGCGAGTTTCCTGTTCACGGCGTTGATCTGTGAACTTCGCGGCGAAGTATGCTCCAGCCGCACCAGTCGCCACCCCTACCAGAAATGTTACGATGAGTGTTGTCATTGTCACCTCAGTCCAACTCCAGTAGGTTTCTGGCCCCTTTGATTTGCCTTCGCTTGTTTCGCTGACGCGTCACGGCGCTTCGTCTTCAGAAGCGGTGCGAGTTATGTCGGTGGTCGACAGGCGGAGCGCGTCTAACTGGAGTTGACGTGCTGTCAAGGCTTGCTGACGTTTGAGCCATTTCGCCAAGCGGTCGGGGTCACTCTCCACATCGCGGCTTTCCCTGTAGTGTGTGGCGGCGGCCAGTTCGGTCCAGTGGGTAATTGTGAAGGGCTCGCTAGTTGCGAGGCGGTCAATCTCTTTACGCAGTTCTTGCAGGGTGACGCGGAAGAACTCCCTGCGCGGGTTGATCTTGTTAAGTTGCTTCGTTAGAAAGCACCTTTGGAGTTTGTGTTCGAGGACCGGCGCGTTGTCGCTTTCGATCCAGGCGTGAACATCGAATTCAAATGGGACACTTGCATCACCAAGTTCATCGACCCGTTCCTGTTTGTTGAGGCGGCGGGTCTGGCCTATTTTGTAGACGTTCTCGCCGAAAGACCCTAGGTTCGAGATGATGTAGACGTGGCCCTTCTTGGTCTGTTGGGCGATGGTCAGTTTCTTCTCTGTGGCGGCAGCCAAATCGGTTTGAAGGCCCTGGTTGGCGCTTTCCAGAGCGGATATCCGCTGTAGCCACTGCTCCTTTTCCTCCGCTGCAGCCGCCGCAAACGAGGCACGGGCTTCAGCCAGTTCCTGTTCCTTCTCATCCAGTGCCTTCTTCTTGGCTTCCTCTTCGCGCATCGCCTCGCGCATCTTCGCCTCATACTCCTTGCGCGCCTTCTCCTCGTCCCGTAGCCGCTCTTTAAGTGCCCGTTGTTCGTCCCGCTCCTTTCGCGCCAACTCCTGCACGACCACGGCCCACTTCAGTTCTGCCAGTCGCGCTTCCAGGTATGATTCCAGAATGCGTGCGTTGCGGAACGCGGCACCGTTGAGGTTGACGAGGCTGAAAGCATCACGCACTTCGCGTTCGAGAACACCCTGATTGGTAGATTTGACGCGCGAAAGTATGCCGTCGACCCTACCATTGAAAGCGTCGATCACGAAGTGGATGGCCGTTTCCCGGCAGCTGGTCTCGACGTATTCGCAAGAGGCCGCTTGTCCCTGTTCAATCATACGGCGTGACTGCAGACGAGCCGACTTCAGGGATTCTCCGGCCGAGGTGTAACCGAACTCGGCCGCAAGATCGTCGAGCACGCTGTGTGTCGGAATCAGGTAGCGGTCCCCGTAGCCCTCGATCATGTTGCGGAGGGCCTCCGCTGCCTGTTCGAGGAGTTGTTTGTCACGGAGGGCAGTATACGCGTCACCTGCAATCTCCTTCGCTTTTCGCTCCCCCTCGGACACAATGCGGCCGGCGTCGCGCGTGGCCTGATTCAGGCAAGCTGACGCCTGTTCGTAGATGTCTTTCGCTTGCTGGGTCGCGCGCAAGCGTTCCTGCTCGGTGGCATTTCGCGCCTGTTCCAGTAAGGCGTGGGCCTGGTCGCGGAGGGATGTGGCCTCGGTTATGGCCTCGGCGAGAACTTTTTGAGTCTCTGCCTCCTGGTCACGGAGTGTCTCGTATTTGCGGAGGGGTTCCAACTCAGCCAGTGTCTGCTTGAGCAGGACTTGCGACGATTCCTGAATCTTGAGCGCTTCCGCCTCGTAGTGCTTTTGCACCCGTTCGGCCTCCGCGCGCATGGCTTGGATTTGCTCATCCACGAGTTGTTGGGCGTTTGTCACAGCCGCCTGAGCGTCCGTGAATGCCTTCGCCGCTTCCTGTTGTGAAGCCGCGACTTCTGCCGTTCGTGTTGCAAGCAGCGCCACCAGGCGTTTCGACTTGAAGAACTGAATGGCGAGTAGGACGAGCAGGGCGACGATCACCAAACCGAGGAATATAGTCATGCGGGTTCTCCGTTGAACGTTTGTTTGGCCTCTGTTGGCGCGCGAAGACGTTCCGCGGTAGCCGTGATGTCGGCGCGGAGTTGCCTGGCGTCCTCGACAACATGCTGTAATGTAATGGTCTGGCGAAACCCGCGCGGCAAGTCTTCTGGTTCGAGCGGTTTGATCGAGTCGTTGTTGCCTGGCCGAGACGGTTTGGCCTCACCCCGATGGGTGAATTGCATCAGTGCATCGGATGGGTCAAGACGGTCGTAATTCAGGGTTGCGGCAGTTTCTCTGGGGATCGCCACTGAGATGACCGGTCGCTGGATGTCGGTCCCGGTACGTGGATCAACGCTGTCGGCTGTGGCCGTTACGATAACAGTGTCAACCGGTAATAGTGCAAGGATTTCGCGCGCAATACGCAAGACGCAGCCGCACAGGTAATCCTGGTAGATCTCTTCGAAGCGCCCCTTTGGCATGGTTTTGACAGATACTTTGCCAGCGGCCGTGAGTGACTTCGTTTCGGTGGGGATGACCCCCTGCTCTTTTATGCCGGCGATGCACACCAACATCCTGGGGCCGTGAACTGAGAAATGGAACGAGGAGCCAACTGTGGCGAGTTCGTCAAACTGATTAAGACTCTCTAACGCCTGGATGTAAGCGTCGGTGTCGCCCGCGAGGATTCGACGAGCAAGCGTGGACATGCCTTCCCACTCGCTCTTCTCCGCGGTGTATCCAGCCAACGCCTCCTGGTACTCATGGTCATCATGGATGCGGGCATTCGCGATGAGTGTGTCGCGGTCCCGTGGGACACGTGCGACGGCGAGTGTCTGCTGAGTTCTGAGTTCATGATACTGACGTCGCTGGGGACAGACAGGCGCGAGAGAAGCGGCCATACTCTGCCAATCCCAAGTCTTGGGTTCCTCTTTGTGTATGGAAAGAAGAACTTCGAGACTGTTTTCGTACGTGTCTACCTCAAGGCGGGCCTGTTCGAGCACGGTGAGTTTGGCTTGCTCCTTGTTTTCGCGCTCAAGTTCACGTTCACGTTTCTTGGCTTCGCGTTGTTGCCGCTTTTGAGCGGCCTGTGTTGCCCGGTAGCTTGCTTGCAGCCCCATGTGAGGTCCTCTTGTGTCGTGGTCGCCCGGTTGTTACAAGTCGCGTCTCACCTTGGATTTACCGCGCGACTATGGTTTGCGGCGAGTAGGCGTTCGAGTAGTTCAGCGTCCGAAATGTCCGCTGGCCAGGCGTAGGCGGCGGAGACGGCGGCGTCGAGGCGGGCGTGGGCGTCGGCGAGCCAGGTGGGGCGGGCGTTGTAGAGGGCGGTGAGGGTGTGCGGTTTCTTGTTGCCGGGGTCGGTCCCTGCAAGCCAGGCGTCACGTTTCTCGACGAGGGCACGGGCGGCTTCGGCAATCGCTGTGTAGCGCGGATCGGTCGTCGGTTCCTGACCCGGTGGCCACGGCATCGGGAAAGTCTCGAAACTGGTCGTCGGCGTGTAGCGTGGACGGTCTTCGAGCGCCGTGCCAAGTTCGAGCGCCCACACCTCGTGGATTCGCGAGTGCAGAATGCCGAAGAAATAGTCGTCGTCACGGGCAAACACGAGTACTTGCTGATTACAGAGTACCTCCGGCGACACCCAGACGAAAACCCGGTGCTTGGAGACTTCTGGAGTGGCGACGAAACGGGGTTTGCCGCTCAGCGCTTTTCTCATGCCTGGCCGGGCTTCGGCATACTGCCACCATTTGGCTGCGTAACTGGCACGTCGGTTCTGGGATCGAATCGGATAAACATTCTGTCGTGCGTACTCAAACGGAGCTTCGTACTGTGCGGCTTGCTCCATCGGCATGATTGCGAAGTCAATCGTCCAGTTGCGGCGATTGGTTCCAACCAGGTCAATTCCGCTGGCAACAGGGCGGACAACGTCGGAGTTGGGGCGGCCGTTTGGATTGCTGGTTACGGCTAGCATGCGCTTGGCCGTGGTCTCATCGATGTCGAACGGTGCTTTCGGTGATGCGCCCATGAAGCAAATCCCGGTGTTCTCCTTCAATGCCGCGGCGGTTGTGATATCCGCCGACGCGGTCAAGTCTGCATTGATCCGAGAAACTGGTTGCCCGTCGAGCAGGCGGTTTTCTTCCGTGCCGCCGTCGAAAGCGATAATGCTGACGTGGACGTTCGCACCGGCCAGTATCCAATCCCTGTCTGAGATCGCCCAGAAAATGTCTCCGGTCTGCTTGATGCGTTTCAAGACTTCCCGGTTAGCGCCCCCGCGTATGCCTTGCGTGGCGAGCAGGCCGGCGCGCTTGCATCCGCCTTTCTCAATGTGGGCGCGAGCCTTTTCAAACCAATAGCAGCAGAGATCGGCGGACGCCGGGACTCTGCCGGCGTATTGCCGGAAGAGGGTGGCAACGTAAGCGTCACCGAGTTCCTTCCGGATGCGATTTCCGCCGAGGAACGGTGGGTTGCCGACGATGAAATCGACCTTGGGCCATTCTGGTTCGTTGGTGGGGCGCGCTTCCTTCGCTATCGCTGGCGGGACGCTTGCTTCTTTTGCGGTCGCGGGTGGGTCGTTTGCGGCGCCAGTATCAATAATCGCGTCCATGCAGCGGAAGTTGCCGGTCATGGGGCGGAGGATGGGTTCGGAGGGGGAGCCGAAGCCGTTGAAACGAATCCACTGGAGCCAGCCGATCCAGACGGTCATCTGGGCGAGGTCGAAGGCGTAGGGGTTGATCTCGATGCCGTAGAGTTGCCAGGGACCGACGGCGGGGAGATAGGCGCCGATGCCCTTTTCCATGCCGAAGAGGATGACTTCTTTTTCGAGGTCTTTGAGTTTGAGGAGGGAGACGTAAAGGAAGTTGCCGGAGCCGCAGGCGGGATCGAGAATCTTAATGGCCTGAAGGCGGGCGAGGAACTGGTGGAGGATGCTGTCGGCTTCGCCCAGCGCCTTGCGGCGCTGGTTGGGGGTGAGGGGGCGGGCCGGAGCCAAAGGGGTGGAAGGTGGATGGTGGATGGTGGAAGAAGAGGCAGAGGGGGAAGATGTGGGCAGAGTTTGGGGTTCAGGGTTCGGGGAATTTGGCGGGACTGCGGCGGCGGCGGCCCTACCCTTTTTGCCGGTGGTTAGGAGGTTTTCTACGATCTGGCGGATTTCGGACCATTCGGCGCGGAGGGGGCGCATGATGACGTTTTCGACGACGTCGTCGATGTCGGCCTTGCCGGTGAAGTGGGCGCCGAGTTGGGCGCGCATGGCGGGGTCCATGCCGCGCTGGAAGAGGGTGCCGAAGATGGTGGGGTCGACGGCGCTCCAGTCCATGCGCGCGGCGGTGGCGATGCGGGCAACTTCGTCGGCGGTGGGTTTGACGGCGGTTTCGTCGTTGAACAGATTGCCGTTGAAGTGGCGGATGGTCTCCAGACCGAAGTCGCCGCCGTGGGCCATGGCGGTGAATAACTGGGCGATGGTCTTCGCGAACCGTGCCGGATCGCCGGCGGCTTTTTCCACAATGCGGGAGAAGATCATGTCGGGCAGCAGGCCGATGTCTTCGGCGAAGAGGCAGAAGACGATGCGGTCGAGGAAATGGGCGACGTGGGCGGCGTCGAGTCCGCGGTCGCGCATGGATTCGGCGATGCTGGCAAAGTGGTCGGCGGCGTCACGGGTAACGGCCTCGCTGGTGCGTCCGGGTTTGAGTTTCTCGGGGTCGAAGAAGACGGCCCGCAAGATTTCGATGTTGCGCGGCTCGCCGAGACTTTCCAGCGGTATGTCAAAAGTGGCGGAAACTGTGCCGGTGAAGTTGGTGTGAACGACGATGCGGTCAAGGTCGCAGACTACCAGTAGGGGCGGGTTTTCCAGAGCGTTGCGATAGCGTAGAAGTTGGTCGTAGGCGGCTTCAAGGTCCTTGTGCTTGCCCTTGTACTCCCAGCCGGAGAAGGCGCGCATCCAAACATCGGCGAAGCCGTCGCCGCCACCGTGTTTGGCGGCGCCCTTCTCGAAGCAGAAGGTTTCGCCGGTGGGGTCGGCCTCGGCGGGCGTGGGGTGGCCTACGAGGCGGCAGAGGTCGAGGAAGTGCTCCTGGGCGGCGGAACGCTCCTTGAGTTCGACTTTGCTCCACTTGGCGATGAATTCGGGGACGGTCATGGAAAGCGGCGGGGTGGATGATCTACACAGGGCATGAGGTGGAAGATACACGCTGGGAAGGCGGAGTTCAAGGACGGAACGGACGAACACGGACGGGGCGATCGGGCGACGGGTGGGCGGAGGGCGAGCGGGGCGGTTGGGCAGTGGTAAGCCAGAATTCAGATGTCAGCGACGGTCATGGGGCGCTTCTTGCGGGAAGAACAGCCCGCACAACGTCGGAAAGCTGTTTGGCAGTCGGCAGTTTGCCCTTCAGTTCCGCCGGTAATTTCGACTGGAGTTGATACCGAAACGATTTCTGGAACAGCCTGTCCCAGAAATGAAGTGTCGGAATAGGCGAGGTGAAACTGCCTCATTCGCCAACTTCCAAAACTCCGCGCGCAATTCCTTGGCGGGCGTGGGTTGCTGGCAGGGTCAGTCCTTCCCGCCAAACTTGGGTTTGGTGGTGGGAAGCGTGGACAATTTGAGGCGTTGATAAGCCCCGCGTTTCTGGTCTTCTGGATGCGGCTCGATCGCCAGTACGGTGATGTCCCCATGGTTTGGACCGTAGGCCCAAAACAGACGCCCAGCCGCCGGCGTATTATTTTCCAGATACGACTGGAAAATCTTCAACCCGTATTTGCGGGTCAGGTCGTCAATCTCGTGGGATGCCAGACTGTTGTGACGAGGATTTTCACGCAGATAGCCAAGCACCTTGACGAGTTTTTTGAAGGACTTTTCTTCGTCCTTGTTCAGTTTCCCTTGCTGATACCGGGTCGAGAGATCATTCCAAACGGCTTCCATCTCCGGCACCCCCATGCGGATGTTGAAAGCCATGTGCGCTCAGTCCTCCGTGAACGCAGACAGATCAACGGTTGCCGAAGCCAGTCCCATTTTCAGGTTCGCCACCGACTTGTCCAGCATCTTCAGTGAGCGGGCGGAGATGGCGTGCGGCGGTACCAGCACCCGTGGTTCCAGCACATAGCAGCCGTTGGAGAGCGCCTTCACGTGAAAATACTTCGTCTTGGCACCCCGCAGGCTAATGCGTTTCTTGGCGTCGGCAGCCACATCGTAATGCTCCAAGATGTCGATACTGCTCTTTTGCTTATGACGTTCGAGTGTCAGTGTTGTCATGGGTCTAATATGGTGGGATTTCCCACCAATGTCAACACTCATTTAAATGGAAAGTTTGGTTTCCCAATCGCACGCAAATTTGGCTACAGGTTGTAGCCAGATTGCGGACCTTTTTTGGGATTGCTTCAAATCTGCAACAGCCTGTTGCAGAAAAGCTGATGATGTGTGCGAGTGCAGTGCGGAAGTGAACAGTCGGGCGGGTGGGCAAAGAGGCCACCTGCCACAGGCAGGCGGTACATGGCGGGACGGGGACATCATGGTTTTGGCGTGTCATTCGGGCGGGATTTTGGCAGTATCGAGTTCAGGTTCATCGGATGTTCAACGGAGACCCGGGCTGGCACTGTTGACGCAGGCGCCCGGTCTTTTTGCGGTTGGATTTTTTGGGAGGGGGCTGAGGCATGGCTGGCAAGAAACGCTGTTTCTCGACGGTGCGGGCGCTGCGGCGGCTCGATCCCAAGGTGCTATGCGAGGTGCTGGCAAAATTCCCGGATTACCTTTTTGAGCGGAAGTTTAGTCTGCCGGCGGAGCCGTCGAGCGAAACCGTCCAGTATGAGGCCGTGCGCGATGCATGCATGGCCGAGGGCATCCCCCACGATCTGGATGACGTGCTTTTCTTCGTGAGCATGCTGGGGAACACGCAGGGTTGGGACAAGATCCAGCGTGAAGCGAAATTCCAGGGTAAGCGGCTGAATTTCAAGAACGTCGATCTGAGTTGCGCCGATCTGGCGATGAAGGCCTGGTTGTGCGACTGGCCGAAGAACAAGCATCTGCTGGAACAGAGTTACGCGCGGGCGAAGTTCCTCAGTCTGTCATCCTACGTGTATTTGCCGATGTCGAAGGACGTACGGAAGCAGTACAAGACGCCGACGGACGCGGGCATGGATGCAACGCGAAAGGCGCTGGAGGAGTATTTCATCGGGCAGGAACTCGGCAAGGGGTCGAATGTGGTGGTGTACGACGGCGAGAAGGAGATCTCGTTTCTGGTGCGTTATCCGGGTCAAATGGAGCGGCATGCAGCGATTGATAATGACGGGAACACGGCGAATCACGTGTTCAAGCCGGAGGAGTACGACGCGGTTGTGTACGACAAGGTTTATGGGTACCTGCGGCTGAACACGAACCGGGCGAAGGACCATACGCGGTACCGGATCGCGTTCGCAGATTTGTTGTTTGGCGCGGCAAACGTATTCGCCAAGGAGAAGAATGTCTTTACGCTGAATCCGCTGATTGGACCGTGCCGGGAGATTTTCAAGTGCGATGACATCCCGGGCCTGGCGGAGATTGCGCTGATTGAGGTGGGTTTCGTGAGTTTGAGTAAACCCGGGATGGAAGAGATCTGGCGGTCGGATCATGATTGTTCGCTGCTGGACTACAGTGTCAATGGCATGCACATCCTGCCGAAGGACGCGTTTTCGTGCAAATACGCCAAGTTTCGTTACCGGCTGAAGGATCGGACGAAGTGGGTTACGATCACGGTGCATGCGGGGGATACGCTGACTTATGAGCGGGATGGGGACTGCGCCGTGGTGGAGGAGTGGTTGATGCGGCGAGGGTTTACCAAGGATACGCTGGGGCTGTTTGTGAAACGATAAACGATGAATGATGAACAATGAAGCGGACGGAAATCGGGGAGTCCGGCGGTCGGGCAGTGAACAGTAAACAGTAGTGAGGCGGAAGATGGGATTATCGAAAAGGCGCAAGGGTGCGGCGGGGGCTGTGGAGCCGGCGGCAGTGCCGCAGGCGTTTCTACAGCGTTTGCTGTGGACGCGCAACAATCGGTACTGCCTGGCGGACTGGGAAAATATTTGCGGTTTGGAATTCGGCCGGATTCGATCGATGCTGGTGAAGTGCATCGGGGAGTTGACGAAGAGTTACCCTGCCCCTGGGTCTTGGTTGCGGTTGGAGGTTGGCCGCCGCGATGATTGTTTCATCGCGTTCCCTACAGGTGACTTCGATGCGGATGCCGATGACATGCGGCTGACCGAACAGGATGTGCAGATGTGGCGGTTGGACTGGGCGCAGGTTGAGGCGGAGTTTGGCGAGGGTTTGGAAATGGTGAAACTTTCAAGCGAGAATGCACAACCGTCCCCGAAGATTTCGGCTGCACCCACAACGCTTTCCAGGGAAGAGGGCGAACTGATTGCCGACAAAGCCGCCAAAAAAGTTCTCGCAGGTGTTGAGCCAGCATTGAGTTTTTCGAGACTGAAAACGAAACAGACCGCGAACCAAAACCTGGTTGTGGCCTTTACGCGGGAGCGGCGGAAACACGCGACGGATTCGGAGACCTTTGAAGTCCTGGCACAACTTGACATTTCAACGGCGCGTGCAACCGGCAAGGCACCCTGGCTTCGATTGAGTGTCGCCAAGGGGCATCAAAAACAGGCCGTGAAGGGTGAACTGTTGGATCCGGTGGTAATTACCGACCACGCCGACGCCCTTGAACGGCGCTACTATCGCGCACTCGAGTACGCGAAACGCACGCCCTCGGAAAAGTGAACTGACATTTTACTGACAATTTTCATTTATTTTGACTCTTCTTCCGGGTGACCAATTTGGCCGCAATGGCCTTTGTCTATTGGGTTTTCTGCTCCAGACGCATTCGCGACTTGCTGACATTGGACTGACAATTTTTCGTTGTAAATAGCTCCTGCCACCTCGTTTTGCAATCGTTGCTCCCATGCAACGCGAACAAACACGAGGTGCAAACATGAGCAAGTCCGAACTGTTGGTTACTCTGGCACAACTCCCCGATGGGGACCCCCGGCTTGAAGCGGTAAGCGCCGCCCTGACTGGAAAACCTGAACCCAAACGCCCGGTTTCCATGCGCCTGTTGCGCATGGGCCAAGCCGCGAGCGAAACGGGGCTTTCCCGCTGCACGATTTGGCGGGCGATCAAAGAAGGCCGTATCGCGGCTGTCGAAATCCGCAAGGGAAGACACCGTATTCCACAAGGCGAATTGGAGCGGTTCTGCACGGTCTCCGCGAGGGCGGGGCAGTAAGCAGTCGGGCAGTAAACAGTGAACGGTAAACAGTGGGAAGTCGGAGATCAGATGTCAGAGGTCGGTGACAGGAAGTCGGAGGCGCGAACGTGAACTGGGTTGCGTTAATTGCGGCGCTGATTGCGGTCGAGTCCGGTGGCGACGCGGCGGCGGTTGGCGATGGCGGCGATGCGTGGGGGCCGTTGCAAATCCACGCAGCGGTGTTGGTGGACGTGAACCGGCATTGGCGGACGGCGTACGGGCGCGATGACTGTTTCAACCCGGACAGTGCGCGGCGGATCTGCAAGTTATACCTGATGCAATGGTGCGGGGCGGTGGCGACACCTGAACAATACGCTCGCACGTGGAACGGTGGTCCACACGGGGTGATGCGCGCGGCGACGGAGTCGTACTGGGAGCGGGTCCGGCCACATTACGAGCGTCTGGCGGAGGAACAAGCATGAACTGCGAAACGGTTGGGTTGATCTGCATCACGGCGGCACTAGCAACCGCGGTGCTGGCGATCTACGCCGGATGGAAAGTTGATTGCAATAGACGGTTGAGAAACAAAAAAGCGGGAGGTTGAGTATGAAGACAGTCGGAAAAACGACCTATGACAGCACGGAACCGGGAGGTGATTCTTGAAAAATCAGCTCATCAATATCCCTCTTGGGAAGATCACGCCTTCGCCGAACAATCCGCGGCACGTCTTGGCCAACGATCCTACGGTGGCGGAACTTGCGAAGAGCATCGAGGCGAGTGGCTTGTTGCAGCCGGTAGTCTGCCGGCCTCAGGGCGACGGGTTTGAGTTGTTGGCCGGACGGCGCCGGTTCGAGGCGCATCGTCTGCTCAAGCGCGACACGATCCTGGCGATCGTACGTGAACTGACTGACGCCCAAGCGATCGAGGTGACGGTCCTCGAAAACCTTCAACGCCAGAACCTGACGCCGTTGGAAGAGGCGCGCGGGGTCAAATCGCTGTTGGATACCGGGCACGATCCCCGCGCGATAGCGGCGGACATCGGCAAAAGCGTCCAGTGGGTCTATCGCCGGGCGAAACTGGTGGACCTGATCCCGGCGTTCGTCAAGGCATTCGAGGATCCGCTTAACGACTGGCACAAGGCTACGGCCGTGCATTTGGAGTTGATCGCGCGGTTGCCCGGCTCTCGGCAAGAGGCGGTTCTTGGGCACAAATGGTTGGCGGACCGGTCTTTGAAGGAATTGGAGAACCATTTGGCGCAGCACGAGCATGCGTTGCGCGCGGCGCCGTGGGCGGATGAAGAAGCGCGGAACGCGGAAGGCGGAACGGGGAAGGTGGTTGGGGGATGCGCACAGTGTCAGAAGCGGTCGAGTGTGCAGCCGGAGCTTTTCCACGATACGACGGACACTGCGGTTATCACAAAGCAGGATCGCTGCCTTGATCCGGATTGTTGGGGACGGAAGCAGCAAGCATTCATCGAGCGGCGCAAGGTGGAACTTGACGATACGGCGATTGTTCCCGTGCTGATGGTTCACGGCGTTGGCGCCGAATGCCGCGAGCAGGAGGCGAACAAGGGCGCGCTTGATAATTGGGATTATGAGCGCTGCAAGAAGTCAACGCCGGGGGCCAAGAAGGCGCTGGTTGTGGATGGCAAGGATGCCGGCAAGGAACTGTGGATCAAGACGCGGGCCGGGGCGAATACAACCGGCGGTAAGACGAAGATGCCGCCTTTGGCACTGAGGCGAAAGGCCCACGTCATCCGGACGGTCGCGAAGGCGCTGGAGAAATCCGAATCGCCCTGGTCAGCGGTTCTTACGGCGGCCGTCTTCGCTTTGCATTTTGGCACGATTCGCAACCAGGACCGGGAGTCGCGATCGCAGGAATGGGATGACTGCGAGGTCGCATGTGATGCTCCGCAAAGCATGATTATCGATGGACTTTGGAAGGCGGTTCGTCCTGTGTTTGCGCGGCGTCTGCGATTTTTCGACGTGAGCAGTTGCGAGCCTGCCTACAACGAGGCGCTGCGGGTGGCGAAATTGATCCAGTTGAAATGTGAGGATCTGGACGCGACCGCTGAAGCGGCGTTTCCCGGCAAAGGCGCGAGTGAAACGCGGAAGTCGGAACGCGGAACACGGAAGGTTAAGAAAGGCGGGAAGTCATGAAGGAGGGCGTGAAGATTGCGACGTTGGAGATTGAGAACGTCAAGCGGGTGCGGGCGCTGAGTCTGGACTGTAGCGGGCAGGCGCTGACGGTCATCGGCGGGCGGAATGGGCAGGGCAAAACGAGTGTCCTGGACGCGATCATGTGGGCACTGGGCGGCGACCGGTTCAAGCCGTCGAATCCCGTCCACGATGGCGCGGAGGAGGCGCGGGTCAGAATCGAGTTGGATAACGGCGTCGCGGTTGAGCGCAAGGGCGTGAACGGCGTGCTGAAGGTCTCATCCTCCACCGGCAAGGGCGGACAGGCGTTGCTCAACGAGTTTGTGAACCTGTTTGCGTTGAACCTGCCGAGGTTCATGGGCGCCACGGGTATCGAGAAAGCCAAGATGCTTTTGGATGCCTACCCGGACCTGGGCGCCGAACTACAGCGGCTTAATGAGGAGGTCAAGCGGCTGTACGACGAGCGGCGCGCGCTGGGGCAGGTAGCGGACCGGAAGGCGAAATATGCCGATGAGTTGCCGTTCGATCCGTTGGCGCCGGACGCGCCGCTGTCGGGCGCGGAGATGGCGCGTCGGATGCAGGACGCGCTGTCCGTCAACGCGCGCAACCAGACGCTGCGCGGGAAGGTCGGCGAGGCAGAGCGGGCGCTTTCGTTCGCGCAGCAGCAGGCGAAGGCCGCTGATGAGCGCGTCGCGGATCTGGTCAAGCGGTGGGAGGAGGCGAAGCGCGAGAAGGCGCGGACGAGTGCGGTTGTTGATGCTGCTGTTGCAACTTTGGCGGCTTCCCAGGCGACGGCGGTTACGCTTCGTGACGAAGACACGAAGGCGATTGAGGCCGAACTCGAGCAGACCGATTCGCTCAACGCACGTGTGCGGGCAAATGAGAGTAAGCGCAATGCTCAGGCGGAGGCCGCGGCGCTGCGTGAGCAGTATGCGGATTTGGGCAATACGATCGAGGAGGCCCGTGCCCAGCGACTGAAGCTTTTGGCTTCGGTGGCGATGCCACTGGACGAGTTGTCGGTGGATGAAGCCGGCGAACTGATCTATCGCGGGCAGAAATGGGACTGCATGTCCGGATCTGAACAACTGCGGGTGTCGGCGGCGATCTGTGCGGCGATCAAACCGGAGTGCGGATTTGTGCTGCTGGACAAGTTGGAGTGCATGGATACGGAGACATTGCGCGATTTCGGCGAATGGCTGACCTCCCGCAACCTACAGGCGATCGGCACGCGGGTCGGCACCGGCGACGAGTGTTCGATCGTGATCGAGGACGGCGTGTCGGCGGCAGTTGAATCGGCAAGCGACGGAATCAACTTTTGAAATTGGACGGGGCAACTCAACCAAACCGGGCTCCGCACGTGCCCCGCGCGCGACCCGGTATGTGTGGAGAAATAATCATGGAAGATCAAACCGGGCAACTGGCCGCAGCCTTGGTGAAGGCGCAAGCGGTATTTGAAGTGCCGAAGAAAACCAAAGAGGGACAGCAGGGCAACCGAAAGTTCAAGTACGCGCCGCTCGAAGAGATTATTCGGGCGACGCGTCCGGGACTGGCGGCCAACTCGCTGTCGATCATCTCCTATCTCGAAACACAAGAGGGCGTCTTGTCGATCACGTCGGAACTGCGGATGGCCGGAGGTTTCGAGATGGTCGCGTCGCGGTATCCGCTAACGCCGGGGCTTATGACTCAGGATCGCGGTAAGGAAATCACGTACGGACGGCGTTACAACCGTTGCGCGCTTTTGGATGTCGTAGGGGAGGATAACGACGCCGATGACGGCATGGAACACGACTCGGCCGTGGCAGAGGCGCGCAAGCGCATGGACGAGGCAGCCGCAGCGGGGCGGTTGAAATCGGCATATGACGGGCACACATTGAAGCCGGAAGAGGTAACGCGGAACGATGAACGCGGAACGATGAATGACACGAAGACACCGATTCCCACGGCCCCTACCACTTCCAAGATGCCTTCCGCTGCTTCCCTGGCGGCGGTGCTGACACCCAAGGTGACAGACCATCCGCCCCACCCCTCTCCGGTGCCCGTGATCGATCCGCTGCTCGATCAACTATTGAAGCGCGACGGTGTGTCAATCAAGCAGTTCATGGCTTGGGGCGTGGCCAAGGGCAATTTCCCGGCCGGCATGCAGCCGGAGAAGTTGCGCGCGGAATTTCTGGCCAAGGTCATGTTGACGGATAACTGGGTGAAGGTGGTCAAAAGCATTAAAGAGGCAAAATCATGAGTGATGAGAAATTGGAAGGGGCCTACGGTTGGGAAGATCAGATTGACACGCAACGAACCGGCGACCGCGTGTTGTTGCCTGAAGGGGAAGCGATGTTCACGGTGCTCAAGTTGAAACGCTTACGAAAGGAATTTGGTTCGTTCGGGACGATCAACGTTGCCGTGCTGACGTTGCTGTGCCGGAGTGGCGACGGCGATGCGCAGACCGAGGCTCAAACCGAGGTCCAGTTGGGACTGCATCACGATCTGGATTGGAAAATCACGCAGTTCTTCACCTCCATTGGCGCCCGCAAGAACGGTGACACGGGGAACTTTGCTCCGAATTGGGCAACGGTTCAGGGGGCGGTGGGGCGGTGCATGCTGAAACATCGGACCTTCGCACGGAAGACTGACGCCGAGGGCCAGAAGACCGGCGTTGCCAATGAGGTCGAGAAGTTCTTGCCGCCGTACGAGTCACCCCTGGCGCAGGCGCAGGAAGATGTTCCGTTGGCGTTCTAAGAAACGGCCTATGGCGTCCCGGGGGACGCCATAGGCTGTAGGGATTAAGGCTGTCGGCTGTTAGGAAAAACACGAAACCATGGACCTTCGACCTTATCAGGTGGCGGCGGCCGTTGCGGTTGAGCGCGAGTGGTTGAAACTTTTTAGGACGCTGCTCGTTCTGCCGACCGGTACGGGCAAGACAATCGTCTTCTCCGCGCTGGCCCGCAACGCGGTAGCGGCGGGCGGGCGGGTGCTGATCCTGGCGCACCGCGAAGAGTTGATCCGACAGGCGGCGGACAAACTGGCCAAGGCTACGGGGCTGGCGTGTTCGGTGGAGAAGGCGGACGAGTCGTCTGTTGGGCGGTTGGAACTGGTGACGGTGGGCAGTGTGCAGAGCCTGCTCAATCTCGCGCGCCGGGACGCAATCGCGGCGCCCACCCACATCATCGTAGATGAGGCTCACCATGCGTTGGCGGAGTCCTATCAGGCGGTGTTGAGGCATTGGCCGGAGGCCAAGGTACTTGGCGTCACCGCGACGCCGGACCGGGGGGACATGCGGGATTTGGGGGCGTACTTTGAAAGCCTGGCTTTCAAATACACGATGCCTCAGGCAATTGCTGAAGGCTATTTGTGCAAGATCAAGGCGCTGACGATCCCGCTCACGATCGACCTGGGCGCGGTGAAGGTGCAGGGCGGCGATTATCAGGCGGCGGGGTTGGGCGCTGCGCTTGAACCGTACCTGGCGCAGATTGCGGCCGAAATGGCTGAGCACTGTCGGGGGCGGCGCACTTTGTGTTTTCTGCCGCTGATCGACACCTCCTGCAAATTCGTAGCGATGCTGAACGCGGCCGGGTTACGGGCGCGTGAGGTACACGGGCTGAGCGATGATCGGGCGCAGGCGCTGCAAGAATTCCATGACGGCCGTTGGAACGTGCTCAGCAACGCCATGCTTTTGACGGAGGGTTACGACGAGGCCGGGATTGACTGCGTTGTGGTGCTGCGGCCGACGAAGGTGCGCAGTCTGTATGCGCAGATGGTCGGGCGTGGAACGCGCATTCATCCGGGCAAGGATCATCTGCTGCTGCTGGATTTCCTGTGGATGAGCGAGCGGCATTCGCTTTGTCATCCGGCGCATTTGTTGGCCGAGGATGATGAGGTGGCGAAGAAGATGGTCGCGGCCGCGGAGCGGGCGGCGGGCGCGGCGATGGACATCGACGCGGACGCCCTGGCGCAGGCGAAGGCGGATGTCGTGGCCGATCGTGAGGCGGCGTTGGCCCTGAAACTGGCCGAGATGCGCCACCGCAAGCGCGAGCTTGTGGATCCGCTGCAATACGCCGCCAGCGTCGGCGCAGTGGGTCTGATGGATTACAAGCCGGTCCTGCCAGCGGAGGCCGCGTTGCCGGGTGCGGAGCAACTGGAAGCGTTGGCCGCGGCGGGCATCTTCCCGGGCGAAGTGACGAGCGCCGGACATGCGGCGGCGATTCTTGGCGCCGTCCAGGCGCGCAAAGCGGCAGGGCTTTCGACGCCGAAGCAGGTCCGTTGTCTGGAGCGGTATGACTTCGCGCACGCCGGCCAACTGGATTACGTCACGGCACAAAGTTTTATTCGACGAATCGCGGCAAACGGTTGGCGTGTGCCGCATGGGATGAAACCCGAAGGAGAGAAAACATGAACGGCGAAACGGATGCGGTTGCAAAGGCATTACAGGATCACGGTGGTTTCACAGGCGATCCCACCAGGCCCATTTCAGGTTTAGCTGTTACGGCGATGATCCATGATCTGGCCCGGCAGGCTGGAGATGCGATAGAAAAAGAAATGAATGCAAAAGGCGAGGCGGCCGGAATGACCGAAGGCATGACCGTCAGTGCAGTTGACCTTATGAAAAGCCTTGGGGCGATTATCGAAAGCAGCCGCGCAGCACGAAAGGCGGCCATCGAGGACCTGCGCAGTACGCGTATGGCCTTAACTACCGAGGTCGTTACCATTGAGAAGGCAATCAAAACGCTTGCCGGTTTGAACGTGAACGATCTGGTAAAGAGTTTCACCCAGTTGGCGGAAGTGCTTTCGAAGCCGGAAATCAAACTGCTTCTACGGGGCAACTCATGAGTGTGAAACAAGACGGACGATAAAGCTTTGAACCGGTTGAATCGGATTATAGAAGCGGCGGAAAAACTTAACGCATTGAAATCGTCGGGCGCTTTGGATCTTTTGCGGTCAATCAAGTAACGGGTTCAATTTTCGGGGGGAATTTCATGAATGACCTGGACCGCGCTCGCAGTGTGTTGGTTGACCTGAACCCGGGGGCATTGTCGTACGACGAATGGTTACACGTGGGCATGGTACTGAAGGGTCTTGGCGCATCTGCAGACGAGTGGCGCGACTGGTCTCGCCGCGATCCGGACCGGTTCGTCGAACGGGAGTTCGACGCCAAGTGGAACGGATTCCGTGGTGACGGCGTTGGCATGGGGACACTGGTTGAAATCGCCGGCCGTAACGGTGTGCGTGTACCGGCCTGTCGCGAACCTGACGCGAACGGCGCCTTCGGGTGGGACGATCCGATCCGGATTGGCCCCGAGGCGCGGTATAGGGCGGAGCGCCAGCCAGAACCCGAGGTCGCGGCCGCAGCCGTCGTAGATGAGCGGTGGGTCGAGGCGGACGAGATTCCGGCGCCGGCGGCGGACTGGCAGCCGGGTGACATGATCCGGTATTTGGAATCCCTTTTCGAGCCGGACGAGTATGTCGGGATCGTGGCGGATGCCTGGCTACAGGAGGAGTCGGGGCGCTGGCTGCCGAAGAAGGGCGTTTGCGACCGAACGCGGGCGGAGTTGGTGGACGCGCTGCGCGCGGCCGCCAGCGACATCGGGGCGGCGATCGGAGATCCCCATCCCCAGGCCGGCGCGTGGGTGCGGGTCAATCCCCTCGACGGCCAGGGCGCGAAGGATGCGAATGTGACGGCTTTCCGGCATGCCTTGATCGAGGCCGACGCGGACGAATTGGGCAAGCAACTGGCCCTGATAAGGGCGTTGCGTTTGCCGTGTTCCGCCGTTGTACACAGCGGCGGTAAGAGCATTCACGCGATTGTGCGCGTGGATGCGGGCGACGCGGCCGAATACAGGAAGCGGGTTGACCGGCTCTATAAGGTCTGCGCGGCTTCGGGGCTCAAGGTTGACTCCGCCAACAGAAACCCCTCCAGATTGTCGCGGTTGCCGGGCGTGATGCGCGGGGAGCGGCCGCAGTACATGATCGATGGCCGCTGCGGACTGGCCACCTGGGAAGACTGGGAAGCATGGATCGAGGAAGCGCAAGACGATTTACCCGATCCGGAACCGCTGGCTGACTTCTTCTTCGATCTACCTCCCCTGGCGCCGGAACTGATTACCGGAATCCTCCGCGAGGGCCACAAAATGCGGTTGACCGGACCGAGCAAGGCCGGCAAGTCCTTCGCCTTGATCGAACTGGCCTGCGCGATTGCGGAGGGCCGGGAGTGGTTTGGGGCCAAGTGCCGGCAAGGGCCGGTTCTGTATATCAATCTTGAACTGGACCGCGCCTCTGCGCTCCATAGATTCCGGCGAATTTATGACGCGCTTGGATGGCGGCCGGACACGATCTCCGCCATCGATGTCTGGAATCTCCGCGGGCATGCCGTCCCCTTGGATCAACTAGCGCCCAAGTTAATCCGGCGGGCGGTCGGCAAGGGTTATAGCGCCGTGATTTTTGACCCGATTTACAAGCTCCAGTGGGGTGATGAAAACGACGCCGGAGACGTAGCGCGGTTCTGCAACAACCTTGACCGCATTTGCTACGAGTTGAAGTCGGCCTGCATTGACGTCCATCATCACAGTAAGGGCGTGCAGGGTCAAAAGCGTTCGATTGACCGCGGGTCCGGGTCCGGCGTCTTCGGGCGCGATCCCGACGCGGTGCTGGACATGATCGAACTCGAAATCGGCGAGGACCGGCGGAACGCGGTGCTGGACCTGCTCGCCACGGAGGCGCTGACGGCGTTGGCCACTGTCCAGGGACTCGATCTTGCCCGTTGGCCTATCGAGAGTCGGGCGCCGGCGCAAGCGGCGCTGATGGCCTTTCAGGCGGCTTTCCCGGACTGGGCGGTGGAGGCCGCAGGGGCGGTGTTTGGTTCTCGTCAGTTGGCGGCGCGGATTTCTGGCTGGCGGGTGGAGGGCACGTTGCGTGAATTCGCGCCGCTTGAGGCGCGGCCGGTTTGGTTCCGGCACCCCGTTCACCTGTCCGATGCTTGGGGTCTACTGGCAGACGCCAAGGCGGCCGGTGAAGAGGCGCCTTGGGAGGCCAGCCGACGGGAAAAGGCCGATGCGAGCAAGAAGCAAACGATCGCCCTGGCGGAGGCGCTGGAGATTGCCGTCGAAAAAGCCGGCGGACCGGGTACGGCCACGGTCGCACTGCTGGCCGGTTTGCTCGGGATTGGCGAAAAGGCGGTCCGGACGAGGCTCGGGAAGAGCAGAAAATACGGTTTCAATGGCGGCGTTGTGCTGGCCAGAAACGGGGATGATTAACATGGATAAGCAGGGGCGATTGACCAAGGGGAGCGAGTGGGTAACAGGCAATTCCTACGCATGGAAAAAGGCGGCGCGCGGACGTAGTTGCAGTTTGGGTATTTGCGTTGAGGTCGACCATATGGCGGGGTGCGTCCGGTTTGAAACTGGGAACGCCGAGCGCATTCGTTGCTTCAACTGGCGAGGGCGTTTCGTGCATATCCCCAATTCGACGGGCGTGACGGATGTCACTAGCAACGTCCGTCCCGCTAGCCTCCGCAACCCCACGGGCGTGACGGGCGTCACTAGCAACGTCCGTCCTTCGGACTCCGTTTTGGATGACGGGCGTACGGTCGTCACTAGTGACGACGCCCGAAGGCGGGCGTCCCCCCCTAAAGGGGGGTCTACGTCCCTACGCCCGTCACGGTGCGCAAACGGACGTGGCATCAAGGGCCTGCCACGATCCGTTATGCACACGTGCCGTTGACTTGCCCGCAAAAAACTGAAGGAGAAAAAGCATGGATGTGAAACTGGCGAAATCGAGGCAGAGAATTTGGGGCAAGTATCCCGGTCAGTGGCGGAAACTGTTCAAGCCAATTTTCGCCGCCATGGCCAATGGCGGTTTTAATGAAGTAGTCCTCAAGCGCAACGGTTTCGAGGGCAAATATATCCTGAGGAGGAACGATACATGATCATCCTCGCGCTTGACCTGGCCACGAAGACCGGATGGGCGGTCGCCCAGGACGGCAAGATCATCGAGTCGGGTGTCCAGGACTTCGCCCTCCGCCGTGGTGAATCCCACGGGTTGATGTTCCTGCGGGCCCGCCGCTGGTGCATGGACACGGCCAAGACGGCAGGCGCCGGTCTGCTCGCATACGAGCAGGCGCATTATCGGGGCGGCGCGGCCACGGAGGTCTGCGTCGGACTTGTCACGCATGCCATGGGCGCGGCCGCCGAACTCGGGATCGAGTCCATGCCCATACACACCGCCACGCTCAAAAAGTGGGCAGTCGGCTCGGGGACCGCCAAGAAACCCGAAATGATCGCCGCGGCGATGGCGAAGTCTGGACGTACCCCAAGGGATGATAACGAGGCGGACGCCATCCTGCTGGCGCTCTACGCCTCGGAACAAGTCTAGTTTTGCCTGGCGCTGATTGAGGCGCCGGAAGGAGTTAAGGACAATGCAGTGTCACAAGTGTCGGCATAGCGCCGCGGTTCAGGCTGGGCAGTTCAAGGGCGTGCCGTTTGCGGACACGCCGTGCGCCAGGTGCCGACTGCGTCATAATTCCAAGCACGTCATGGCCTTCCGGCCCGAGGTCGTCGCAGGTGAGATGGGGACCGCGCAAAAAGACGAAGATAAACAATTCCCGGCGTGGGTGATGACCGAGTGCGTCACGGGGCTTTTGGGGCTGACGCCGGCAATGCGGGATGCCGTATGTTGGCGCGGCGCTGGGTGTACATTGGCGGAGATCGCCACGAGGCAGGGCGTAAGCGTCGCGCTTGTCGACAAAAGGCTGAGGCGGGCGGTCGAGTATTGGCCAGCGGTGGGGGCGCTGTTTGCACGGCGGGCGGTACGATCAGCGCAGCGTCAACGCCGGAAGCAAGGGGAAACAAGTGCCTTTGGGGCTGAAACAATACGGAAAGTGGCGGTTTCGGACGTTTTTGGCAAGGGTGCAATGGGTGACGCTGGGGACACAAATGTTTGAGTTTGCAGGGGTTTTCGTATGCGAGCAGGGGTATCGTACAAGGAAAAGCAGCGCGGGGGCCCCCACAAGCCCGGTTTTGGGCGCCGGTGGGCGCCGGTCGCGCGGCGGGGTGTCGGGGGCGCAACCCATGACCGTGGAGGTGTCGGGGGCGCGTAGCCCCTGACCGCCGATAGGCGGGGCTGCCCCTTACCGGAGCGCCGGGTCTGCGGGTATTTTTTGAACCTGCTCGCTGGCGTCCGGTCTTCGGGGGTGTGGGTTGTCTTAAAGTCCTGGGTCGGCGTCGATGAACTCGAAAACACCGCTGGCGCTGTCGTTCAGATAGCGCGCATGGTCAACGGCTTCGTCGCGGGTGTAAAATGGTCCCCACTGTGAGCCGTCGCCGTTTATCCAGTAGTCGCCATATTCGCTGTTGCGGGTGATCTTCATGTTTGAACTGGTCATGCGGGGCTGCCTTCCGTGTTCGGGTTCTACTTGGTCGCGAAGTCCACTAGGCCGGTTTCGCGGAGGCTGTAATAGCCTTTGTTGCCGTCGCTGGGTCTGCCGATGATGACGTGGTCCAGAACGTGAATATCCACGATTTTTCCGGCTTCGATCAATTGGCGGGTGATGCGGATGTCCTCGGCGCTGGGCGCGGGGTCGCCGCTGGGGTGGTTGTGCGCGAGTATGACGGCCTTGGCCATGCCGGTGATTGCTCCTCGGAAGACTTCGCGAGGCGCGACTAAGGAGGCATCCAAAACGCCGATTGAGATTAGGCGCTTGTCGATTACGTTGTTGCGGGCGTTCAAGTCGATGACAACGAATGATTCTTGCGCAAGGGCTGCGATGTCGGCGCAAAGGGCCGCGCAATTCTCCGGTGACGTGCAACGGATGGCTTTCCCGTCCGCGTTTGTTGCTGACTCCCTGACTATTGGAAGGTCAACGCGCATGGACCAGCAAGCGGGTTTCTTTGGGGTGCTGCGTTTGACGGGTTCGGGCTGGCTGTCCGGCGTGATGTCGAGCATGGTCGTTTGAGTTGTCATGGTGCTTTTTCCTTTTTGGTGTGGCTGTGTGTTGGGGTGTAAGTGTCAAGGGTCGAGGGTCAAGGGAAGAAATGCCGGGGCTGGTGGGCGGCGTCGGCGAAAACAAGGCCGGTGCCAAAGTGCAAGGCTTCGTAGCAGGCTTGAAGGGTGTTTCCGCTGGTCGCTACGTTGTCCACGATGTAAGTCGGGCGGGCATCGATCCAGCTTCCAGCCTTGCGGGCGATGTTGTGGGCGGTGGGGGTGATGTGGCCGCGGGCGGTGCGGTGCCGTTGGCACTGGCTTTCGATCGGCGCGGTTCTGGTCAAGATGTCCCTGACCTGTGCGCCTTGGGTCTTGGCGGCTATGAGTTTGCATAGGCGCAAGTTGGCGCGGGTGTCGCCGGTGTGACTGGGAACTGGTATCAAGTTGCACGGTTGCCAGAGCATGGCGGCGATTTCCTTGGCGGTCGTCTCCAGCATTCCGGTTGGACAATCAAGGCTTTTGATCGCGTAGGCGATGCGGCGGGTTTCGGCTTCGTCGGGTGTCAGTGCTCGCGTTCGGGGGCTCACGTAAAGGCGGGCGGCGCGGATTTCGATCTGTGAATGATGTTGCATGGTGTGCATTTCGCCGGTTTTCCCGTCGGCGTCGGGGTTGGGTTTGCTATATCTGCGGAAACTGGCGGTCGTGTTGTTGGATCAAGACTGCAATCTTTGCGGCAACCTCTGCGGGGATGGCGTGCAAGTTCATGGTGACTTGTCCGTCTCTTTGGATTTCGATCTCTGCGGACTGGCCGCCAAACTCGACGCGGACACTGAAGCGTTTTTCCTCTGGGGTGCCGTTCCGGCTTCGGTATTCGGTAAAGGTTGCGACGGCAAAGCGGTCGGTGATGGCCTTCAAGGCTTCGTCCATGATGCGCAGGCGTTCGACCTGGGCGCGGTGTTGCGAGTGGGCCATTTCTACGAATTGCCCGGCAACTTCGATCACTCGGCTATTGACTTTGCGCGCAATCAAAAACCAGCGTTTGTCGTTCTTAATGTTAGCGGTCGGCTTTTCGTTGCTCTTGTCTCGGCAACGGTAAAACGTGGTTAGGTCCGCGCTTTCGCCGTTGGGCAAGTTCACGTTTGTGGCGTGAAAGTGAAGTTGCCCTTTGCCGTTGCTTTGCGCGTAGATTCGCAGTCCATCGGAAACACGGTCAAAGCGTGCCTGCAAGTTCCACGCTCTTTCTACCTTGGGCGCGGTTGTCCATTGGTCGCCGGTCGCTTTGGTTAGGAATTCGGAAAGCCTTTCAAGTTCGGCGTTCTCCTGGTCAACGCTGGCGTGTTCTCGCGTGTTTTTCTGGTCCCATGTTTCGGGTTCGGTCGTGGTCGGTGTTGTCGTTTGGTTTTGCATTGTCTTTGCTCTTTCTGGGTGGCCAGCGGGTTTCCCCGCTGGGGTTGGGTTCAGGTTGTGAAAACCTCGGCATGAAGGGTTTTCATGGCGCGGGTTAAGAGTTCGTCTAGTTCTGTGTCGGTGTCCGCCTTGGGTTCGTGGTTGGTGTTCCAGATTTCTTCTTCGTCGATTTCCATCATGTGCTGTACTTGTGCCAGGTTCATTGTCTCTTTCCTTTCGGGTTGTGTTGTTGCGGTTCCGGTCAAGATTTCTGTCGCAAGCGGCGGTCAACCTCCTGCGCGATCCAGTCTTCGGGCAGCGGAAAAGGCGGACGTGGATTTGATTCGAGGATTTTCGCGGCGATTTCCGCGAACGCTTTCGGTATCGCGATGCCGCGCAATGTGCGCTTCTCTTTTCTGCCGACCAGCTTCTCTGAGGAAACTGCGAGCCTCCTCATTCCGGTTTTTTTGTTGTTCAGTTTCATTCTTTCCCTCTCCTCTTTTTTCATTTTTGCCAACCTGCCCCCCTTTCGGTTCCGCTCGCCTCACCCGGACTTGGTGAGCGGGTTCGGAAGGGGGGTGGGTTGACAATTGAGGAGAGGGGAAGAATTAAACGGTGGGCTGGAGGGGAATTGCGGGCCTTAGCGAATGCTGCAGACGGCGTGCCAAAGCGGCGTATGCCCGCCGCGGTTCGGGAGCGAGTTTGCATCCCGAATTGGCGCGCTGGCTGGCCTTGCCGCAATTCCCCGGAAGACCAGAACAACGAAAAAACCGGAATGCCAATGCCGCGCAGCGCTACCGGCAAGGGGCGGTGATCAGCGCGGTATTCCCACGATGGCGCCGCCGGGTTGTATTAGCGCTTTGGGATGGGGGACCCCGAAGCGCAATCTTCGCGCGTTAGCGCATTGGTTGAGGGGGCAAGGGTCGAGGGTCAAGGGTCGAGGAAAGAGAAGAGGCGAACCACGGATGAACGCGGATGTACACGGATGGGAATACGAAGAGCGGGTTGGGTTTCGGCGCGGGAGGCAGGCAGGCGTGCCGAGTTTGGTGCGGTCAGCCTGAATTGCGCGCCGGGTTCGTGCGCATAACCGGCACTGCGGTTCTGCGCATGAACGGGGATGGATTGGCGCGCGGCGTGGAGTGGCGTTCTGCCCAAGCGTGTCATGCCCGTGAAGCTGACGGGCATGATGAGCGCGTACACGCGCGAGCCTGCACGCGCAGTGGCAGAACGACACCGCCGGCACTGCGGCGGCTTGCTCGACGCGTTGGCGCACGATGTTCGCTCCGGTAACCACAAGCGCAAAGTCATTCTGACATGGAGGGGATTGATCTGGTTGGGTCGTGGGGGGGCGCGGGGAGCCCGACGCGGAAGGGTGACGAGCTTGTCACCTGAAGCGACGGGATTCACGCGCAACGCCGGGACCGCCGGTCTTGGCGACGGGCGGGGACCTGAAGTTGTCATTTTTCCGTACTCGGAAAAACAGGTCTTCGCACGGCGCGGGTTGGATTGGCCGGCCGCAGGCCCTCGATCCAAAGAATTGCATCGTTGGGAAATGGGGCACTACACGAGGATGGGAATGTCGCCGGCCTTTGTAATCTCCCCAGATGGTGGAACGGAGGCGAGGCGACGCGTTGCGTTGAAGTGGCGGGCGCGCCGGTGCGGCGCGCGTCATTGATCTGGTTGGGTCGCGGCGTGATTTGCGAGTGGCGATTGCGGGGGCGAGTTTGCCACCGCAAAGGCTGGCCAGTTTCCCGGCGGCGGCTTACGTTTGCGCCGTTGGGAAACTGTGCCTGCCGGTCGTAACTCGCACATCATGCCGGGACCGGCTTCTTGTGCGCAATGCGAGGAGTGGCGTTTGGCGTGCTGCAGTCGGCGCGGGAACGCCCGTGCCGATGAGCGCGCCCAACGCGCGAGTTTGCTGCTGCACGCCACACGCCACCGTCCGTACGCGGACGGCTTGCTCTTCGCAGGGCGCGATGTTCGTCCCTGAAGCACGAGGGTAAAGTCATTCTGACGGGAGTGGATTGATCTGGTTGGGTCGCGGTGAGGCGCGGGGGAGCCAAGAAGAGGTGGAAGGTGGGAGGTGGAAGGTGGGAGGTGGGAGGTGGGAGTCGAAATGCGACTTGGGTCGCGGTGGGGCGCGGGGGAGCCCAGAGCGGAAGGGTGGCGAGTTTTGCCACTTCCGCGTCGGGGTCCACCGCGAAACGCCGGGACCGTCGGTCTTGGCGACGGGCGGGGACCGGGTTTTGCGCGAGTAGCTTGCGGAACGCGCAAAAGTCCGGTCTTCGCCTGGCGCGGGTTGGATTGGTCGGCCGGCAGGCCCGATCACCCTCTGAATTGGATCTGGAAAGGTACGGGCGTAAAAGTTTAACGGAACGTCACTTTTTTGGCGGTTTTCGGGTAGCGACGGCGGCAGCAGAAGTTGGTTGACCTGCTTCTTTTGAGCCTTCTGTAACGAGCATGTCGTGATGCCACAGATTCGTCGAGGGTGGAACAAAACCATCAACCCATTTCCCGTCTTCCGTAATGAACTTCTGCGTCGGATGAACCCACGCCTGATCGGCAAGAATTAGCGGCAGATATGCCCATCCAGTCATGCCCCACACCCGAACTGTGTTCCGTCCATCTGGCCATTGATACTTTTGGCCCCAGCCGTATCGCGGCATCCAAATCCACTGATCGTCCAGGGAGATGCCAAGGCGAATTTTCCCTGACTGCGTGAAGACAAAACCCCCGGCAACCGAGAGAAGTGCGTACGATCCGATGTAGAGAGCCACAATGATTGCTAGAGTAATGACGATCCTGCTTTTCGTTGTCATTTTCATTGAAGCCAACATTTGTATGCGCGTCTGGGGTGTTGCGAATATAGGGAAGAGGCTATGCCTGCGGTTGGCGAACGTCAAGGTGATGCGGCGGGTGCTGGTGGGCGCGGCGCTTGCGCCGCGTTTTCGGCGCCGCCTCCCGGTGGCGGGGGGCGATCAGCGCACGGGGGTCGCGGTGCCGTGACACAGGCGTCGCTGTACAACATGGCCGTCTTCGCCGACGCCTTCGGGCGGCGGCGACCGCGCGTCTCGCAACTGGGTGAAGGGCAGGTATTCCTCCCTGCCCTTCACACCGCCTTTTGCAGGCGCTCTTCCGCGCGCCGCCGGCGCCGCAGCAAAAGCAAGAGCGCCGCCCCCCGCTTGCGGGGGGCTGGCCGCAAGGGGGTTCCGAAGTGGTTCGCGAGTTCCTGTTGGAGTTCGAGTCGAGCACAGTAGTTTGCGGCCATCATCAACGGAGCCGCCCCAAGCGGCGTGATCGCGGACGGGAGTTACTCGGTGATGGTTCGCGGAGTTCTTCCATCCACAACCGGGCGGCGTGCGTGAATTAGCCGCCGCCTGGTTGGGGCGACACGCAGCCCCGCCGAGCTTGGGGGACGAAACAGCGTGGGGGCAAACAGTTCTGCCGGCCCGTCTTGCGCCGTAGCATAAGCGCCATTATGCGACGCGCAGCAGCGCGTTTGCGGTTCACGCGCAACCGCGAAGGCGGTCCTTGCGCATAATGCCGCTTATGTTTAGGCGCTCTTGTATTCGGGCCGGCATTCCACCGGCGGACGCCGCGACGCGCAGTCCCCCGATCTTGGGGGGACGGTTCAAGCGCGGGGGCAGACGATGAGCGGCGGGCCGATAGCAAGGGGCGTGAAAACCCAGTCCGGTATTCTCCGGTCTGGGTTGGCGCGATCCCTTGCCAGACCGCCGCTACCATCCCGCGGAGCGAAACCATTCTCAGTGCGAAGGGCGTCGGCCATGGCAACCCGGCGCCGCGTTTGGGCGACCGGGTTGTGATGGCCTTCGCCCGTTACTCCATGGAGCGCAGCGACGGACTGATTGGATGCAGGACGGGAGGGGCGGTGTTTCGGCGACCGCGCACTGTCCTGGTTGTTCAGGGCGCGGGCGTCGATACGCCGCCGTTCGCAACTGAAGCGGTGATCCGGCTTGATGGCGCTCTTCTGGTGTTGCGCCATGAAGCCGGTTCGCCGCAACTTCCATGGAGCGCAGCGACCGACTTCGGCGCCGCCTCTTCCGATTGCGGCGCGAAACTGGTTCGCCTTCGGGCGCTACATGGCGGCGGCGCTCTTCCGATTGCGCCGCGCAACTGGTGCGGCCCCGCCTCTTCCGATTGCGGGGCAAGACTGGTGCGGTGCCGCTCTTCCGATTGCGGCACAAGACCAGTTGTATTCCGGCC
>CAIYGI010000177.1 GCA_903925685.1 uncultured bacterium | reverse complement strand
TGCCCCGTAACCGATCCGTGATCGGGAAACATCCCGTTCAGATCGAAGATCGCGCCCGGTCGGCAACTTTGTAGTGCCGCGAAAATTTGGGCGTTGATTTTCAATGATTTATGACGCAAAGCGCGAAACTTGGGCTAACGCTCAGTTCGAACCGGCGGGCTGGCGGGCGGGGTCCAGCCAGCGGGTAAAGACCGCCCACCCCAGCCAGCCGCCCAGAGCGCCCAGCAACGATCCGGCCAGGATGTCCGACGGAAAATGCATTCCGACATAAACACGCGAGAAGGCCACCGCCGCCGCCAGCAGCAAGGCCCAAACCCTGGCGCGCCGCCGGGCCAGCGCCACATAGGTCATGAAGAAAAAGCCTGTCAGCGCGTGTCCTGAAGGAAAGGATCGCGATTCCGGGACCACGCGGTCCACAATGCGCACATCCGTCAGCGTCTTGACCGGCCGGGACCGTCCAACGGCCACCTTGATGACGGTGTTGATGGATCCGACCAGCGCCAGCGCCAGAGTCATCGCCAGCACATGCCGCCAAAACAGCCGGCGGCCGGAATCGGCCAGCCAGGCCAGCGCCACCAGCGCGATCGTCCAGGTGCCCAGAGAAGAGAGCTCCGCGAAGACGGCGTCCAGCGGGTCGCAACCCAACCCCTGGTTGATCAGCCGGAACAGCCCGGCATCCAGACGCATCAATAAATCGAACATGTCGTCACCTCGCGTCTGCGCCGATGCAGTACAGGTTCTCGTATCCGCGGATGTAGATGCGCTTGCCCTCGAAGACCGGGATGCTGCGGAAGATCTCAAGCGAGTTCGTGGCCACCGGCGCCGGATCGCGCCCCGCCTTGAAAACCACCGTCTTGCCGTTGTCGCTGCTCAAGAAGACATGATCGCCGGCGACCGCCAGGCTGGGATACAAGACGCCGCCCAGCGTAAGGGTCTTTTCGCATACGCGTTCGCCGGTCTTCGCGTCCAGCACCGAGAACACGCCCTTCTGCGTCGCGTCGTAAATCAGTCCGTTGTGAATCACCGGCGAGGCGTAATAGCGATCGGCAGCCAGCGCCGTATTCCAGATTTCCTTGAGCGGGGAATCGGTTCCGACGGCATCCCTGACGGCATAGGCCTTGCTCTTCGCCTGGATGCAGTAGAGCACGCCATCCGCCGCCAGCGCCGAGTTGTATTCCATCCTCGGCAACTTGGCCAGCACGGCGCCGTCAGCCATGGAATAAACCCATCCGCCCGAGTTGAAGACCAGGCTCTTTTTGTCAGCGCGCAGCAGCACCGGCGAGCCCCAGCCGTGAATTCCGTTGGTCTTCCACAACACACTGCCGTCGGCCAGGCTCAACGCCATGGCCGTGTTTTCCACCGTTACGAACAACTTTCCATCAACCAGCAGCGGCGACGAACTGTGGCCCCAGCCATTACGCGAACTGGCCAGGAAGGCGATCCACTTGCGGTTGCCATCAAGGTCGTAGGCCGCGGCCACTCCGGTCCCGAACAGGACATAAACCGTCGTACCGTCGCTGACCGGCGTAGGCGTTGCATATCCATTGGTCTTGTGGGTCGCGGGCAGCCCGTTGGTGGAAGGCGGCTCCGGCGACGGGTTTTCCTTCTGCCAGAGAATGGCGCCGCTCTCCTTGTCGATGCAGAGCAGCGTATTGGTCTCGGCGCAGACGAACAGGCGCTTGCCCAGAATGATCGGCGAGGCATTGGACTGCTGGGGCAGCTTGGTTTTCCAGATCACATTGTTGGTTTTCGACCAAACCAGGGGCGGTGCAGCGTCGGGATACGCGCTCGCGCCGTTCATACGCCACCCGACCGGTTCCGCGGCCCCGCAAAGGTTCAGCGCCATGCCCAGCACCGCCAGAAAACCGACCACCCTGATTGTCATGATATTCTTTGCAAGTTCACACTTCCTGATCCCGTGCTGTAATTACGCATGTTTTTGCGAACTGCCCGGAAAATGACATGGCACTTTTTGACGCGTGACAAGTAAAGCGGCGTGGTGAATTCTTTGGGGCGAACAAACGGTCCCACAAAG
>CAIYGI010000176.1 GCA_903925685.1 uncultured bacterium | reverse complement strand
TGGAATGCGAGCGGACATAATGAATATAGTGATATACCACCAATATATCGCCTGTCAAGACCAAATTACATCTTTTTTCAGATTCATCTAGGAAATTTACACCTGCGCACTCCCTGCCCTCTCTCTACGCGCGGATCATGGCCTGCCCCCCGCCCTTGACATTCACAAACGGTTTCGGGCACTGTACCACAGTATTTTTGTGCCGCACCGGATTTTGAACGCGACTCTCAACCCTGCGGGTTTCGATCGCGTTAAAATACCGTTAGCAAGAGGAGATGATCAATGAGACTTGGTGGACCGACATTCGCGAAGGCCGATGACCCGGAATCCTGGGTGGCGGCGGTACATGCCGCTGGCTACAGGGCCGTATACTGTCCTGTTGGTGTGGAAGCGGAAAAGGCTATTATCAACGCCTATGCCGAGGCGGCTCGCAAAGCCGATATCGTCATCGCCGAGGTGGGCGCGTGGAGCAATCCCATGAGCCCCGATCCCGCGACCGCCGCGGCGGCCATGGAGAAGTGCAAGGCGTCGCTGGCGTTGGCGGACAGGATCGGCGCGCGCTGCTGCGTGAATATCGCGGGATCGTGCGGCAAGAAGTGGGACGGACCTGATGCGGCGGACCTAACGGAGGCTACCTTCGACAAAATCGTGACGATGGTTCGGACCATCATCGACACGGTCAAACCGACACGAACGTTCTACACGCTGGAAACAATGCCGTGGATGTATCCTGACTCGCCAGATTCGTATCTGCGACTGATCAAGGCCACGGACCGGAAGGCTTTCGCCGTTCACCTCGACCCGGTGAATCTAGTGTCCAGCCCGCAGCGCTATTTCGCGACCGGACGGCTGATCGAGGAGTGCTTCGCAAAGCTGGGCGCGCATATCAAGTCCTGCCACGCAAAGGACATCCTTCTTCGCGAGAACCTGACCGTACATCTCGACGAAGTGAGGCCGGGGCAAGGGAATCTTGATTACCCGGTCTTTCTAAGAGGATTGAGCCGACTGGATGCCAGCGTGCCGCTGATGCTGGAACACCTTCCAAATGAGGAGGAGTACCGTGCGGCGGCCGCGCACATTCGGGGCGTTGCCGTTCGGGAGGGCATCACAGTATGAAACACTGCGCGGTATTAATAACATCCAAGGAACACGCCGAACTTGCAGATGTTGCGGCGCCCGGAACCTTGGGTGTCAACGAAATCAGAGGCAAGACGGTCTGCACGCTCGTCAGCCCGGGAACGGAGCTCGCATGGAACTATACAGGAACGACCTTTCCATCCCTCCCCGGCTATGCGGCTGTCTTCACAGCGGAGGACATCGGGGCCGAAGTCAAAGGTGTGTCCGTTGGCGACATGCTTTTCTGCATGGGGCCGCACCGGAGTTTTCAGCAGGTTGAGGCGCGAGCGGCACGGCCGGTCCCTAAGGACCTACGGCCGGAGAAGGGCGTCCTGGCGCGTTTGATGGGCGTCTCGATGACCACGCTGATGACAACCGCGGCCCGACCTGGCGACCGAGTTATGATCACTGGGGCAGGCCCCGTCGGGTTTCTGGCGGCGCAGATGTTCGCCCTGAGCGGATACGAGGTGCTCGTCGTCGAACCAGACGCTGTGCGCCGACGCCAGGTCGAGCAGTCCGGCATCCGGGGCGTGTTCGCCAAAACGCCCTTCGATGACGCGAGCATCGCCGGCACTGTGGCGTTGGTTGTGGAGTGTTCCGGGCACGAACAAGCAGTTTTGGACGCCTGCCGGATCGTACGAAAAAAGGGGGAAGTGGTGCTGGTCGGCGTCCCTTGGCGTCGCCAAACGGATGCGTATGCCCACGAACTGCTATCGCTCGTGTTTCACAAGTATGTCGTGATGCGCAGTGGCTGGGAGTGGGAGCTTCCACACCACACAGCCGATTTTGACGCGCACAGCATCCACTCGGGCTTCGATACGGCCCTCCGTTGGCTGGCATCCGGGCGCATCGTTGCCGAGGCCCTGATTACGATGGTGGACCCGCGAGCTGCCCAATCCGCATACCAGGACCTGATGCACAAACGGGCCAAGGGCTTGTTCATGGTCTTTGACTGGACGAGGATGCCGGCAAGCGGCGGGAAATCCGGCTAACAAGGCGGTGGAACACTACGCCGCGAAGCGCGGCGAGGTTCACCGCCGTCGTTCTGCGGAAAGAAATGAAAAGATTCGGGTTGCTTGACATCCGGCGCGGGCGAATGGCAATATGTCCCGGTAATTGCTTGCGTCGCATACGCTTGGGAGGATGAACGAATTGGATTTGGACATTTTGCGCCACAGCACGGCGCACGTGATGGCGGCCGCCGTTTGTCGGCTGTACAAGGACGTGCAACTGGACATCGGACCGGCAACCGATGGCGGTTTCTACTACGATTTCGACCTGCCGCACCGTCTGGCGCCCGAGGATTTCCCGGCCATCGAGGCGGAAATGTCCCGCCTGGCGGTGGAGAATCTGCCCTTCGAACGCCTGGAGTTGAGCCGGTCCGCGGCGGAGGCGCTCTTGAAAACCGCCGGGCAGCGGTTCAAGCTTGAACGCCTGGCCGACATCCCAGCGGGCGAAAAGATCACCTTCTACCGCTGCGGCGAATTCAGCGACCTCTGCCGCGGGCCGCATGTGGCGCGCAGCAGCGAGATCAAGGCCTTCAAGCTGATGTCGGTGGCGGGCTCTTACTACCGCGGCGACGAACACAATCCGATGCTGCAGCGCATCTACGGCATCGTTGCCGAAGACCGTGAAACGCTCGACCGGCAGGTGGCCCAGGCGGAGGAGGCGCTCAAGCGCGACCATCGCAAGCTGGGGCGCGACCTGGACTTGTTCAGTCTCCAGGAGGACGTGGGCCAGGGCCTGGTGCATTGGCACCCCAAGGGCGCGCGGGTGCGTTCGATCATCGAGGAGTTCTGGCGCCGGGAGCATTTTCGCGGCGGATACGAATTGCTTTACTCGCCGCACATCGGGCGCGCCGGGTTGTGGGAGACCTCCGGGCATCTGGATTTTTACCGGGAGAACATGTACGCCCCGATGTCGATCGACGAAGAACAATACTTCGTCAAGCCGATGAACTGCCCGTTCCACATCCAGATCTACAAGAGCCGCAAGCGCTCCTACCGCGATCTGCCGCTGCGCTGGGCGGAACTGGGCTCCGTCTACCGCTATGAAAAAACCGGCGTGCTGCATGGGTTGCTGCGCGTGCGCGGCTTTACCCAGGACGATGCCCACATCTTCTGCACCCCCGAGCAAATCGAGGGTGAGGTGCGCGAGGTTGTTCGATTCGCGCTGGCCATGTGGCGCGCCTTCGGTTTCACCCTCGTCACGGCCTACCTCGCGACGCGGCCCGCCAAGGCCGTGGGCGATCCGGCACGCTGGGCGCAGGCCACGGCCTCGCTGGAAGAGGCACTCAAGGCTGAGGGCATCGCCTACGAGGTGGACGAGGGTGGCGGGGCCTTCTATGGCCCCAAGATCGACCTCAAACTGAAGGATGCCATCGGCCGCGAGTGGCAGATGAGCACGGTGCAGTTCGATTTCAATCTGCCCGAACGTTTCGGCATGGTTTACACCGGATCGGACGGCAAGGAACACCAGCCCTACATGGTGCATCGCGCCCTGCTGGGCAGCATCGAACGCTTTTTCGGACTGCTGATCGAACATTACGCGGGGGCCTTCCCGCTCTGGCTGGCGCCGGAGCAGGTGCGGATCATGCCGCTGACCGAACGGCAGCTGCCCGAGTCGGAGGCGCTGGCGCAAAAACTGCGCGAACTGGATTTCCGCGTCTCGGTGGATCGCCGCTCGGAAAAGGTTGGCGCGAAGATTCGCGATGCCCGGGTTGACAAGGTGCCGTACATGGCGGTGCTCGGCCCGCGCGACGTGGCGGCCGGGGTGATCGCGGTGCGCAGCCGCGCCGCGGGCGACCTTGGGGCGCTCACTATGGAAAATTTGGTCGAACGGCTTCGGGTGGAAGTCGCGACCCGTGCAACAGGCATAACCGACATGGATCCGGCCGCGATCCAAAACTGAGGAGACTAGCTATTCGTACGACTACGTCATTCGTTCGCGTGAATCATCGCATTCGCGTCCCCCAAGTCCGTCTGATCGATGCCCAGGGCAACATGAGCGGCATCGTGGGAACCAACGAAGCACTGGCCATGGCGCGCAAGAACGGCCTCGATCTGGTCGAGATCGCAGCCAACGCGGACCCGCCTGTCTGCCGGATCATGGACTACGGCAAGTTCAAGTACGAAACCAGCCGCCAGGAACGCGAAGCGCGCAAGAAACAGCACGCGGCGGAACTCAAGGAGGTCAAGCTTCACGCCAATACGGGCGCCCACGACCTCGAAACCAAGATGAAGCAGATCCGCGAGTTTCTACAGGACGGCGACAAGGTCAAGATCTCGCTCTACTTCCGCGGACGGGAAAACGCGCATCGCGAACTTGGTTTCGAACTGATCAATCAGGTTTTGACCGCCTGCCGGGACGTTTGCGTCGTGGACATGGCGCCCAAGATGATGGGCAACAGCCTGATCGCCATCATCGGGTCGAAATCCGCGAAACATGGCGGCAGTCAGCCGTCCGCTCCGGCGCCGTCTCGTCCGTCAGCGCCGGGCGCCGCGCCCATGAATCCGCTCGCGATTCCGAACAAAGCGGGTGCGCCGACGGGGATGCGCGTGGCGACGCCCGCGCCCAAACCGGCGCCGAATCCGGTCGTGGCTTCGGTTCCGAGCGATGCGCCGGCCAAGCCCGTGCCGGCGGCGCCGCCGGATGTCGTTCCGTCCGATGCGATTCTGTCGCCGGTCGTCGTGCCGGTTCCAGATTCCGGTCCGGTTTTGCCGGCCGACGCTCCGAAGGCGTAAAACCAAGCGCTGGACAAGCCGGCGGGTTTACGCTAATTTGAATTCTTTGCGGGACGCATGCGGCTGCATTTGCCTGAAAGGGCGCAGCCCCGATTGAAGGGAATTGTTATGCCGAAGAAGAAAACTAAAAAGGCCGCGGCGAAACGTATCAAGCTGACCTCCACGGGCAAACTGGTCTACATGAAGGGCGGACGCGGCCACTTGCTGAGCAGCAAGAGCCGCAAGCGCAAGCGCCATCTGCGGGCCGGGGGCGTTTTGGACGGCGTCGAGTCGAAACGCATGAAAAGCCTGTTGACCGTCTGACGTAACGTTTAGAGAGAGGACGAGATTTAAATGCCAAGAGCCACTAATGCGCCGGCCTCGCGGAAGCGTCGCGCCCGCCGGTTGACACTCGCCAAGGGATTCCGCGGCGCCCGGCATCGGTTGTTCCGCCAGGCGACCGAAGCCGTCGATCGCGCCATGGTGATGGCGACGCAGCATCGCAAGCTTAAGAAACGCTCCTACCGGCAGCTCTGGACGGTGCGCCTGTCGGCCGCCTGCCGCGCCGAGGGGCTGTCCTACAGCCGCATGATCGATGGATTGACCAAGGCGGGCATCAAGCTGAATCGAAAGATGCTTTCCGAAATCGCCATCGCCGATCCAGAGGGCTTCAAGACGATTGTCGGCAAGGCCAAAGCCGCCCTGGTTTAAGAATGGGTTACGCCTCCGTGTGGCTTGACGGCGCTCTGCGCCTGGAAGGTCGCGCGGAGAAGATCGGCGCGCTGCTCGGAGTGCCGTCGGGGCGTACGGTGCGCATTCTGATGCCGCTCGGCTTGCCGGACGAACCGGGTGTGCCGCGCGACCGCCTGCCCTTCGATCAGCGCGCCTATTTCAACCGCTGGGGAAGCGCCGCAGACTGATTCCCGCATTCAGCCCTTTTCCCAAGGCCGAATTTCCTTGTTGACAATATGCGATTATGCGCATATTGTACTTGCATGAATTACGCGCAAGCCAGATCCAGGGCGGAGATTCTAAAGGCGCTGGCGCACCCGCTGCGCGTGTTGCTGGTGGAGGCTTTGACCGGCGGCGACCAGTGCGTTTGCGAACTGAACAAACTGGCGGATATCGACCAGTCCGGTTTGTCGAGACATCTGGCATTGTTGAAAAGGGCCGGCGTCGTGAGCGACCGGCGTGAAGGAATGAAGGTTTTTTACCATCTGGAGACGCCTTGCATTATGCGCGCCCTCGAGTGCGCGTTCGAAGTGGCGAAGGCGGGCGTCAAACGAAACCGGAAATTGCTCGCAACCGGTTGAATCGGACTGGCGGGCGAAGGCAGCCTGATGAGGCGGGAAAGAACTTATGCATGATCATCATACGCATGCCGGCGAATCCAGGGGGCTGGAAGTCCGGCTGGTCGGAGCAATCGCGCTTAACACCCTGATCGTGATTGCCGAAATTGCCGGAGGACTGATTTCGGGAAGCCTGGCATTGCTTTCGGACGCCGTTCACAACCTCAGCGATGTCATCGCCCTGATCATCGCCTTTGCGGCGCGGCGGCTGGGAAAACGTCCGCCCTCGCACCGGCACACCTATGGCCTGGGCCGCGTCGAGGTCATGGCCGCCCTTTTCAACAGCGCCACCATTCTGGTCGTGGGCACGTTGATCATCCAGTCGGCGGTCCACAGGCTGATGCATCCGTCGCCGATTCTGAGCGGAGTCATGCTGGCGGTTGCGGTGGTCGGGCTGTTCGCCAATCTCTTTTCGGTGCTGCTGTTGAAGGGACATAGCCACGGCGATTTGAACATGCGGGCCGCCTTCCTGCATTTGATGCAGGACACCCTCTCGTCGGTGGCCGTGGTGATCGCGGCCATTTTTTCGGCCTGGAAATACGGGCCTTATCTCGATCCGATCGTTTCGATACTGGTGATCGTGCTGGTGCTTGCCAGCGGTTGGAGGCTGGTGCGCGTTGCGATGCACGTCCTGCTGGAGGGAACGCCGGAAGGCCTCGACCTCGAAGAGCTTCGGCGGGATGTGCAGCAAATTGCGCCTGGATGCGATCTGCATCACGTGCATGTCTGGGAACTGCGGCCTGAGCACCGCATATTGACGGCGCATCTGCGCGTGGACGACGGGCTGTTGTCGAAACTGGAGCCCGTCATGCGCAAGGTTCGCGGGCGGTTGCATGCCCGCTGGGAAATTTCGCACAGCACCCTGGAACCCGAGATCGTCGGATGCGGGGACGCCGGCCTGTTGGGAAGTCACGCGTCGGTGGACGCGGGCGGTCCAGGCGAAAAAGCGGGAAGTGATGCATGACCAGCCATTTGTCGGGTATTACTGCCGCCAGGTGGCCGAAATATCTTCCTGCGGGCATTGCGGCTCTCGCGGTCTGGTGGCTGGTGTATCGTAATCTCGCGCCGCTCGCGGCGTGGTTTACTTACTCGATCTGCGGACTGGAGCAAGGCACGCGGCTGGGAGCGACTGTCGAGTTCTTTGTGTTTGAATCGCCCAAGGTGCTGCTGCTGCTGGCGCTGGTTGTCTTCGGCGTTGGCATCGTGCGCTCGTTTTTCACGCCGGAACGGACGCGGCGCATTCTCTCCGGAAAAAGCGAGTTCACCGGCAATGTGCTGGCTGCATTGCTGGGCATCGTGACACCTTTCTGTTCCTGCTCGGCGGTGCCGTTGTTCATCGGTTTCGTAACCACCGGCGTGCCGCTGGGCGTGACGTTTTCCTTCCTGGTTTCGTCGCCGATGATCAACGAGGTGGCGCTGGTGTTGCTGTTCGGTTTATTTGGCTGGCGAGTGGCGGCGATTTATCTGGGCACGGGCCTGGCCATCGCCATCGGTTCGGGGTGGATCATCGGGAGGTTGCGGATGGAGCGGCATGTCGAAGAGTGGGTGTTCCAGACGCAAACCGGCGCCGCCGGTGCGGATGCGGAAGCGGATTGGCCGGCGCGCATCCGTCTCGGCGGCGATGCCGTAAGGGACATTGTGGGGCGGGTATGGTTTTATGTGTTGATCGGCATCGGCGTTGGCGCGGGTATCCACGGTTACGTGCCGGAGAATTTCATGGCATCGATCATGGGCAAAGGCGCGTGGTGGGCGGTGCCGCTGGCGGTGCTGATGGGTGTTCCGATGTATTCGAACGCGGCGGGCATCATCCCTGTCGTACAGGCGCTGCTCGGCAAGGGAGCGGCGCTGGGTACGGTGCTGGCGTTCATGATGGCGGTGATCGCGCTTTCCCTGCCGGAGGCGATCATCCTCCGCAAAGTGCTCAAACCACGCTTGCTCGCCGTGTTTTTCGGCGTGGTGGCGGCCGGAATTGCCGCCGTCGGCTACTTGTTCAATGCCATTATGTGACGGAAGGATGGAGCGATGAGGAAGATCCTGATATTGGGAACCGGTTGTGCGAAGTGCAAGTTCACACTTCCTGATCCCGTGCTGTAATTACGCATGTTTTTGCGAACTGCCCGGAAAATGACATGGCACTTTTTGACGCGTGACAAGTAAAGCGGCGTGGTGAATTCTTTGGGGCGAACAAACGGTCCCACAAAG
>CAIYGI010000175.1 GCA_903925685.1 uncultured bacterium | reverse complement strand
CTTTGTGGGACCGTTTGTTCGCCCCAAAGAATTCACCACGCCGCTTTACTTGTCACGCGTCAAAAAGTGCCATGTCATTTTCCGGGCAGTTCGCAAAAACATGCGTAATTACAGCACGGGATCAGGAAGTGTGAAGGTGCACTCCTGTCGGAAGACGGTATGCTTGCTTTTTTATGGCGGGACGGTCTGCCTTCCGGGCACGGGGCGCTTGGCGGCGCCGCGGTTGTTTGTTTTGCCTACGCTTGTAGGCTGCAGGCGAACGGCCTCCCGGGCGGCGCTTTTCCGCATGCCCGTGGGTAAGCCTATGGGATGACAGTGGACAAAAACAGGAGAGAGATCCGAATGATCCGCGTTACCAGCGACCAAGTATGCTATTCGATGTCATCGGCGAACAAACCTGTGCTGGAAGTCAACCAGAATGAACGATTCTGTGTTGAAACGGAAGACTGCTATAGCGGCAAACTCAAATCTCCCGAGGATAGATTCACAAAGGCGATGTGGGATACAGTGAATCCCGCGACAGGACCCATTTCCATCTTGGGGACAGAACCTGGCAGACCTCTGCGGATCGAGATCGTAGACATTAGGACAAGACATTATGCGGTAATGTCCGTTGAGCGTGACGCCGGCGCATTGGGCCGGTTTATCGAAAACAGCGAGACGACCATTCTCCCCATTGAGAACAAGCGGCTCATTCTGGACGGAACGCTATCGATCCCCATTCAACCGATGATAGGCGTGATAGGCACTGCCCCGGCTGGAAAGCCAGTTCTCAATGGAACCCCTGGAGAACACGGTGGCAACATGGACTGCAAACTGATTACGGCGGGTTCGGTCGTATACCTGCCGGTGAACACGAAGGGAGCGTTGCTGGCGATTGGGGATCTGCATGCCTTAATGGGCGATGGCGAGGTCTGTATCTGTGGGGCGGAAGTATCTGGAGAAGTAATTCTCAAGGCAGCACAGGTCGATTCCCGGATGCCGACGCCATGTGTGGAGACCGAAAGCCATTTTCATTTCATTGGATCGGCGCTAACGCTTGATGAATGTGAGCGCATAGTGCTTGATAAGGCGCACACCTTTCTGACTAATATTGGAAAGATGTCCTCAAACGATGCGGCACGCGCTATGAGTCTTCTGTGTGATCTTTGTGTCTGCCAAGTTGTGGATCCATTGAAAACAATGCGGTTCTCAGTGCCAAAGTTATTGCTGAACCGATAAGCAGTCCAAATGCGCTATTGGCGCCAATGCACGGCTCTCGCCACGACGGCGGCACGGGCTCAAATCTCCTGGCGAATTGTAATTGGCCAAAACGCCTGCATCGCCGATCTCGACCCATTTCACTCTATCAGGCTTCAGCAGATGGTTCTGAAGATCGAGTCGGGCCTTCTCATCCTTGGGGTCGAGGGCCAGAAGCAGCTTCGAATAATCGTGCGAAATGACAACAGGATGGCCCCCTTTGTTCTTGTGGGTTGGAATCACTGCCAGCAGTCCCGGTGAAGCGCTTTGCGCCAGGAGTGCCCATGTTGAACTGGCGGGCGTTTGCGCGTCAACGGGGAGAACAAACCGGGATTCTCTCTCCGGGAGTTCCTGCAACCCGAGCTGCAGAGAATAGAACGGCCCCAACTCGACCTTGTCGTTGATGATGACGTCTATTCTTGAATGATGGAAAAGGCGCGGAAGGGACTCTTCATAGACGGACTGATTCTCGCCGAAGACCAGATGGACGTGTCTTCCGTTGCAGGACAAGAATGAATCAATATGACTTTCCAGCAATGTCCTGTCGTTAGATCGAATCAGTCCTTTGGGATACCCCATTCTCGATGCTCTGCCGGCGGCAAGAATGACCAGGGAGAACCTAGAGAGCATGGTGAATTTCCAGGAGCTCGCCGGAAATGCTGATGGCGATCTCCCGGGGTGAATCGCCGAGCTTCTTATTTCCCATGGGGCATTTGATGGTGGCTATTTCTTCTTCGCTTCGGGACAGGGCTTTCAGCCGCGTTCTGAACAGGGTCCATTTCGACAGCGACCCGATCAGGCCCAGATACTTCCATTTCCGCCGGCAAAGGCGGTTTATGATCTCCAGATCGACGGCGTGACTATGCGTCATGACAACGGCGTAGGCGCCTTCAGTTTTGTCGTTATCCAGAAAGTCTTGCCAGGGAATGAGATGCAGAACGGCATTCTCAGGGATGGTCTGCGACCGTATCCACTCCTCCCGGTCATCTATCAGATGCGGAGTAAAAGGAGTGCCGTCAAGAACACGGGCGAGGGAAAGGCCCACATGACCCGCCCCGAAAATGTACAGGGGAGTGGAGTTTCCGACCACATCGATGAACACTTCGACCCTGCCGCCGCAGCACTGACCGGCTGAGACACCGAGATCGTAAACGAACTTGCCGGGAATGCTTGCAGCCAGGGATCGCTTCGCATCTTCAATGACCCGCGCTTCAAGCACACCGCCGCCGATGGTTCCGTGAATTTCGCCGTTCGGAAGTATCGCCATCTTGGTCCCCACTTTTCGCGGCGTTGACCCGTCAGCGGCGATGATAACGGCGAGCGCGGCCTTTCGGCCGCTCCTTTCAAGCTCCAGAATCGTCTCGAAAACACTTTTCATGGCAGCTATTCGGCAAGAATGGCTTTCTTGAGCAGCGCTTTAACAACCTGCAGCTTGTAACGGTTCTTTTGCAGGGGAGCAGCATCCTTTACGGCGAGTTCGCCGGCCGTTTGGGCAGTGGCCTCGTTGATGGGCCTGCCTTTGAGAAAGGCCTCGACCGCCTTCAGTCTCCGCGGTATCGGCGCCACCGCGTTCAGGGCGATCCTGGCGTCCTTGATGATGTTATTACGCGTGTTCAGAAGGAAGGCCAGTCCCACGATGGGAAAATCGATGGAATTCCGGATGCGGAATTTAAGGTAGTCCTGCCGGTGTTCTCGCGAGGGGATGGACGGGATCGCGATCTCCCGTACGATCTCATCGGGTTCAAGAACGGTCGTCCGGTTCAATCCCGCGGCAAAGAAATCTTCGGCGCTGACGGTTCTCTTCGTCGTGACGATGTTCGCATGGAGAACTATGAGCGCTGGCGCGAGGTCCGAGGCATTGACCGCGATGCAACTGCAGTTCAGGCATCGGAGCGCTTCACAATCGGCCCCGTTTGTTCGAGTCGACTTCTGCATGGCATCGCGGTTTATCTCGGTCTGAACGAACGGCTCTCGATCGAGAGCCGCCTTCTTCCTGCCGTTGAGATACGCATCGATTGACGAGGCGGCTATGCGTCCGGACGCAATGGCCGTGACGACGGAGGCCGGTCCGTAGGCCGCGTCTCCGACCGCAAAGACGCCCTTCACCGGCGTGGCAAAGCTTGTCGGGTCAGATCGAAGGAGGTTCCGATCCGTGCGCATGGAGGCATCGGCGTACTCGAGTTCGGCGGATTGTCCGATGGCCAGAATGACCTGATCGGCTTCAACCACCCGTCTTTTGGCTTCATCGAAAACCGGGTTAAAACGGCCGGTGGCATCGAACACGGAGGCGCATCGCACCAGTTCCATGGCGCAAATCCTGCCGCCCTTTTCGATGATCTTGCCGGGGCCCCATGAATTCAGGAAAGCGACGCCTTCTTTGCCGGCGTGTGCGACATCCTCTGGAAAGGCGGGCATCGTGCTCCATGTTTCCAGGCAGGCCATGGTCACTTTCCTGGCGCCCAGTTTCAAGGCGCTGATGGCGACATCCACGGCGACGTTGCCGCCGCCGATAACGAGCACATGGTTTCCCACTGGAGGCGGGGTCTCTTGTTCAAGTCCGGTCAAGAAATCCATCCCTGAAGTGAGCAATTCCGCCTTCTCTATCTTTAGGAGCCTCTGTCGCCAGGCCCCGGTGGCCAGCAGAAGCGCATCGAACTCCTTTCTAAGAGTTTTCAACGGGATTCCTTGTGCTCCGACGGCCGTGTTCGTCTTAAAGACAATCCCCATGTTTTCAAGGGCCGCGATTTGCTTTCTGACGAGGTCCTTCGAGAGGCGATAGGCGGGAATTGCATAACGGAGCATGCCGCCCGCTTCCGGGTATCTGTCAAACACCGTCACCCGATGCCCGGCCTTGCGCAGATAATAGGCCGCCGACAAACCGGCAGGGCCTGAGCCCACGATGGCGACACGCTTGTCCGTCTTCTTCCCCGGCGCCCTCATCAATGCTTCTGCATGGTCAAGAATGTAGTCTGCGACTTGACGCTCCGCATTCCGGATGGCCACCGGCTCGTCATAATCCTTGCGGTTGCAGTTCATTTCGCACGTATGCGGACAGATCCGTCCGGTCATGGCGGGCAAGGGGTTGTTTTCCAGGATCATGGCCGACGCCTTGCGGAAGTCCTTTTGCCGTATCAACGCCATGTAGGCAGGAATGTCGATACCGGCGGGACAATGGTGAGAGCAGGATGGCGCGCCGACCTTTGCACCGCCAAAAATGGAATGGTAGCGGTTATCGCCAAGCAGCGCGCCGCACCTGTTCCCGCCTTTGCGTAAACAGTGGAACAGGTTATCCGGGGTGCGATAGTACCAGCATCTCGGTTCCTGGCAGAGATTGCCCGAAATGGTCCCCATGTTCCGCACTTGTGGAGCGGCGGTTTTTCGGGCTGCTTCCGAAAGCACCCGGCAGGTTGTCGATAACATCTTATTGGCGGCAATCTCTGCCAGTGTCGTCAGCGCGCCGATGCGAACCGTCTTTCCTTGCGACTCGATATAACGAAGGCCGGGAATCGTCTTCAGATCGATGATGGTTTCCGGCGCTGTGTCATGAATGTTGTCTTTCATGGCCCCGAGCAGATCGGTGCCGCCAGCCATGACCATCGCCTTGCCCTTCGATTTCGACAAAAGCGCCGAGGCTTCCTTTAGTGACGCCGCCGGAATATGGGTGAAGTTTCGGATAGCCATGATGACCGGTTAAGCCTTCCCCAGGGCCTTGAGAATTACTTCGGGCTTTACGGGGATATCGTTCACCCGCACCCCGATGGCATTGTAGATCGCGTTCAGGATGGCCCGGGGCGCGCAGGTGACCGTCCCTTCGCCAATTCCGCAGGCGCCGTATTCGCCCGCGCCTTTCCATACCTCGAGCAGCACGGGCTCGATATCCGGCATGTCGGCCATGGTCGGAATCTTGTAGTCGATCCAGTTGAAATTGAGCGGAACCCCGGTCATTCGATCGTAGATGATCTCTTCGGTCAGGCTTTCGCCGACACCAATGCATTGGCCGCCGATTTGCTGGGCTTCAGCCCCGGAAGCGAACATGACCGTGCCGCAATCGTTGATCACGACCATCTTCAGCACTTCGGTCTTGCCGGTGTCGATATCCACTTCCACTTCGGCAAAGGTGGCGATATAGGGGACGCCGGTCTTCGTCACATTCGGCGGGAGCGCGATCTTCACCATGAGCGGCCGAATGTCTCCGCTGAACAGGACATTCCTGACCGTCATGCGCAATTCCGGATGCGCCTTGACGAAGACATGCCCGTCAATCACATCGAGGTCATCCGCGGAAGCCTTCATCGCCGTCGCGGCCTTTGCCAGGAGTTGGTTTTTGATTTCGCGGGCGGCATGGGCGAGTACCTCGGACTGAAGAAAGGAGACGGCGCTGTCGGTTTGAACGCAATCCTTCATGCTCGTTTCGGTATCGACTACGTGCGACCATTGGATATCGTCGAGGGTGATGCCGAGGAAGCTGAGCGCTTCGGCGCAGCCCAAGACATTGCAGGTATTGGATCCTGAGCCGGTTTCAACCGTGGGCGCTTCGAGCAGAACCGTGCAGTCGGGATTAACCGTGATGCCCGCGTGAATGGCGCCCCGCCGCGCTTCCTGCCATTCCGCGTGCCACGCGGGATGAAAGGAAAAGCCCGCCCCGCGCTTCTTTGCGCCAGGGTAGGTGGGCCCGTTGCCCGCCTGCTTGTTCCGTTTTTCCGTCCACCCTATGCGGTTCGCCCCCTGACGCAGCACTTCAGAAAGGCTTTTGTCGGGAAGCGTTCCCCATTCGTGCGTAAAGTTCTTCAGGGCAAGGTCAATCGGGTCCATGTCCAGCGCTTCCGCCAGCCTGTCAACCATATGGCTGAAGCTGAGATTGAATTGCGAGTTCCCGACGCCCCGCATCATGCAGGCGGGAAGTTTGTTCGTATAGACGCCGTACGATTCCATCCGGATGTTCGGGATGCGGGCCAGCGCGACTTCGGCTATTTCAACCGGCGCGAATTTCAGCGCGAACATCGTATGATCGGCGTAGGCCCCTGAATTGCCGATGGACTTGAAATACATCGCGGTTATGGTCCCGTCTCGTTTTGCGCCCACCTTCGCGTAATAGATGGCCGGCTGACGCGAATCGTGGAAGCTCTCCCTGCGGGTATGACGGAATTTCACGGGCCTGCCGGTCCGCTTTGCGAGCAGCGCGGTAAAGATGAAAAACGGTTGATCGCCCGTATCGCCCCGGCCGAACTGCCCGCCGACATAGGAACTGATCACGCGCACGTTGTGGATGGGAATGTCGAGCATCTGGCTGATGTGCATCCGGGATTGATCGGCCTCGTAGGAGTTCGACTGCAGGGTGAGTTTCCCGCCCCTCCATTCCACGACACAGCACCAGTTGTCCAGCGAGCCCTGCGTGGCGTTGTGATGCGTGGAGGTTCCATCCACGACCACTTCCGCTTCCGCAAACGCCTTGTCGACATCGCCCTTATCGATGAAAACATCGTCGCCGCCGACGAGGTCTTTTGGAAGCACGTTGTTCGATGATATTTCGGGATGAACAAGCGGCGCGCCCGGCTGCATGGCTTCCAGCGGATCCAGGACAAAAGGCAGAACCTCCCATTCGACCTTGATGAGTTTCAGCGCCTCCTCGGCGATCGCTTCCGTCTCCGCCGCCACGACCGCGCCCACCTCATCCGTGACCCAGCAGGCGTAATCTCCCAGGACGCGCCGGTCCCGGAAATGGCGCCACATCATCGAGTCGTAAGAGACGGTATCCACGCCATCGGTCCAGCCCGCGTTCGTGGGCTTCAGCGAGGCTACTTCCGGGTCCTTGTAGGTCAGGATGTCGATCACGCCGGGCAGCGCCCTGGCAGGGCCTATGTCCATGCTTTTGATGCGCGCATGGGCATGCGGACTACGCATAACCTTGGCGTAGAGAAGGTCGGGGAAACGGCTCTTGAGGGTAATATCGTCGATGTACTGAACCTTGCCGGATGCCTTTTCCTTTGCATCGATGCGCGGGCGGTAGCTGCCGATAAACTTCCGCGGCGTGCGCGGCGTATAGGGCTCACGGGCCTGTGGTTTTGTGCTCATTCAAGCGCTTTCCCGCGTTCTCTTGATCCTCATCTTTTCCGCCGCCCGCAGTGTTGCCTGGGCAATGCCGGCGTAACAGCCGCACCGGCAGATGTTTCCCGAGAGCGCCTCTTTGATCTCGGCGAGAGTGGGATCCGGATTCTCGTTCAGAAAGCCTTTTACGGTCATGACAAAGCCGGGTGTGCAAATCCCGCACTGGAGCGCGGTTCCATACCCTGGGGCGGATTGTTCGGCAAAGGATTCGACCACGGGATCGTCTTCGGGCAGCCCCTCGATGGTCAGGATGTGGCGCTCGTGGGCCTGAACCGCGAGGACCATGCACGAAAGCACGGCCGCCTTGCCGTCCATGAGAACGGTGCAGGCGCCGCATGCCCCTTGGTCGCAGCCGAGTTTGAGCCCCACAAGTCCCAGCTTTTCACGCAATAGAAAAGCGAGAGTCATGTTGGGTGCGATGTCGCGCCCAATGGCGAATTCATGCCATGCGCCGTTCACGTTGACGCGAAGCAACCGATAAGAAATCGCCTTTTTGGCGATACCGGGCACACCCCTCTTGGGAGCGACCTGAAGCAGCGGTTTCATGGCGGTGAGTATGCCGTAGATGCAGCGGGAAGGTCAAGATCGGGTAAAAATACATTTCAATGCCCGAAAAAACGAAAAAACAATGGCGTCGTGGTGCCAGTAATTGCCGATTGTTGAAAACAAACAAATTAGCAACGGTTTTTCATCCCCCTGTTTTTCATCCCCCGCGGATCAGAAAACTGGTAAAATTCCTAGATGAAGCGCAATCCGAAATCCATTCCGCTTTCAGGAACGCTCCCCGACGTTCAATCCATTGCCATATCCGCGCGGCACATCGCGCAACAAAACACCCCCAAAGCGCAAGCCATTCCTCTAGCAAAACGCCTGCGTGTGGTGTAGTATTTGACCCAATGAATGCAAACAGAAAATCACAGTTCCTCATTGGCTGGGCATCCCGCGACGTTACACCGAATCGTCCCGTGCTGCTCTATGGCCAGTATCACGCGCGGATTTCGGAAGGGGTTTTGGATCCCATTACCGTCACCGCATTGGCCATGGAATCCACCCATGACGGACGTTCTGCCGAAACAATTATGGTCAGTTGCGATTGTGTCGGCATTTCTGAGAGCCTCCTCGCCGCCGTGCGCAAACTGCTGCACGTAAGCCTGCCTGACGTGGATTCGCAAAACATCTGTCTAAACGCCACACACACGCACACGGCGCCAGACTTCAGCGCGGTTGATCCTCAATCCATCGGATCGCTACCACCTGGTACTGGCTTGAGCCGGAAAGAACTGGGCATCCTGGAGCGGGAAGAATACGCGGCCTTCGCCGCCGGACGCATTGCAGAGGCAATAACCGAGGCCTGGCAGAAACGCACCCCCGGCGGGATCAGCTTCGGACTCGGGCACGCTGTGGTGGGACACAATCGACGCGTAGCGTATTTCAACGGTGAAACCCGCATGTACGGCAAAACGGATGATCCGCAATTCAGTCATATCGAGGGTGGCGTGGATCATTCACTGAACCTGCTCTGCACCTGGACTCCGGAACGAAAACTGACCGGGGTAATCGTGAATCTGGCATGTCCCTCCCAGGTCAGCGAAAGTTTGTACCAGGTCAGCGCCGACTACTGGCATGAAACACGGCTGGAACTGCGGCGGCGGCTGGGCGATAAGCTGTTTATTCTGCCGCAGTGCAGTGCGGCGGGCGACATCTCGCCCCACGTTCAGGTAGGAAAGCCTGCTGAAGAGCGGATGTTGCAGTTGCGTGGCCGAACGCAACGGCAGGACATTGCTGTACGCATTGCAGATGCGGTAACAGCAAGCCTTCCTGCGATCGAAAAGGAAGTGGACTGGAATCCGCCGCTTGTCCATCGCGTGGAAACCATGGAACTTCCGATGCGCATGTTAAACGAACAGGACGTCAGCGAAGCCCTGGCCGAAGCTGAAAAGTTCCGCATCCAATACGAGGCGCTGAAAAAAAACCTGGCGGCGCATCCGGAACAGATGAAAAAGCCCCGCTGGTATGTTGAAATCACGGAAAGTTACTGCAGTATGCTCTGGAACCAGGGCGTTGAACGGCGTTATCACAGCCAGAAGACCAAGCCTACCCAGACGGTGGGAATTCATGTGATCCGCATTGGGACCATGGTCGTTGCCACCAACCCATTTGAGTACTACCTGGATTTCGGCATGCAAATCAAGGCCCGCAGCAAGGCGGTGCAGACTTTTCTGGTTCAACTGGCCGGTGACGGCGCAGCGTCCTACCTGCCGACAATCCGCGCAACGGTTGGGCGCAGTTACGGGGCGCTTCCCGCCAGCACACCCATCGGCCCGGAAGGCGGCCGCCTGCTGGCACAGCGGACAGTGGAAATAATTGCGGAGTTGCTACAGGAGACGTAAGATGCCCTCGCCGGAAAGTTGCACATACTTGCAGGAATTACGAAAGAACCCGGCTTTTGGCGCCGTAGGCTGCGAGTTCAACCTCGACGAACTGCGCCAAGGCATGGCGGCGCGCCAGAAGCCCGCCGACAAGAACGTCAAATGCATCTGCGCAAACATTGACGGCCTGCCGTGTGAATGGGTGGTGGCGCCCGGAGCCGATCCTGACTTGCGGCTCCTGTATTTACACGGTGGCGGTTATGTATCCGGTTCAGGCGCAAGTTACCTTCCCCTGGCCGCCCTCATCTCGGCGGCGGCGAAGTGCGCTGTCCTCCTGCCAGACTATCGGCTGGCGCCGGAACATAGGTTTCCCGCCGGGCTTGAGGACTGTATCCGGGCGCATGCCTGGATGACGACATCGGGACCTTATGGCCCGGCCCCTGCCAAGGCAACGTTCATCGCTGGAGATTCGGCCGGCGGCGGATTGACATTGACGACTCTGCTGGCGTTGCGGGACCGCCGCATGAAATTGCCGCTGGGAGGGATGCCGCTGTCGGCTTGTACAGATTTAACGCTGGCCGGTAAATCCATGAAAACCGAGGAAGACCCCATATTCAGCGCGGATGCCATGCCTATTGTTGTGGATTTATACCTGGGAGGGCAGGATCCACGCCATCCACTTGCCTCGTCGCTGTTTGGCGATTTTACCGGAATTCCGCCGCTGCTAATCCAGGTCGGCGAGCATGAGATGCTTCGCGACGACAGTGTCCGGGTGGCGGACAAGGCCCGTGCCGACGGGATTGACGTGACGCTCGAAATCTGGCCAGGCCAAGTCCATGTGTTTCAGGTTCGCGAACTTCCGGAAAGCCGGGAGGCCGTCAAGCATATGGCCGACTTCATGCAGGCATGTTTGTCGGGCGTAAATTCACAACCCCATAAATCGGCGCAGAACGGCATATGGTTTGATGTGCAGCGGAACAACTAGGAGGACCCTCGCGTGACAGGACGGCAAAGACTCTCGGCGATTTTACGCAAGAAGCCCATCGATCGTTTGTCGTGGGTGCCGCTCATGGACCACCATACGCTCGATCGCCTCCCCGGCAGTATGAAGGACATGACCATGTCGGATTTCTGCCGACACCTGGGGGCGGACATTTTTTCGCTCGATGGCTGGGCGACAGGGGGGGCTTTTTCGTCACCCCGGTTTTGCTGGCCCCTGAACGTGAAAGAAAGCTGCTCCCGCGATGAGCAGAACCCCGACCTGGCGACACGGGAATGGAAGACGTCAAAAGGCAAACTGACCGGCATGACCCGGCGCGGCCATCCGATGAAATACGCCGTTGACACCATCGAGGCCGTCCGTGCGTATCGCGAAATGTGGGAAGGTGCCACTTTTTCCGGGCCTGATGACACCGAAGCCCTGGCGACCATGGACAAACTGCTGGGTGACGACGGCGTGGTGACGCGATTTTGGGGGCCGTCCACGATTCCGCGGTTGCTCGAGGAAGATATGGGCATGGAAAACTTCTATCTGCTATATTTCGACCACCCGGAGGAGATGGACGGACTGATCAGGACCATGCACGAAAGGGAACTACAGGCGTTCGAACTCCTCGCCAACGGGCCATGGGAATCGGCCACGCTCTGTGAAAACACCAGTTCATTCTACATCAGTCCTGAAATCTACAAAAAATACAATATGCCCCACCAGCGTGATTTTGTTCAGGCCATGCACTTGGCCGGGAAACCCGCGATTCTCCACATGTGCGGCCACGTGCGCGACCTGTTGCCGCTGATCCGGGAAACGGGGTGCGACGGCATCCATGCGCTGACGCCGCCACCGACAGGCAATACGCCATGGGAGATGGCGCTGGATGCCATCGGCGAAGACTTGGTGATCTTCGCCTGCCTTGACCCGACGATCTGGATCAGCGGTAAGATCGAAGAGATTGCACCGACGCTCGATCGGATTATGACGCCTCGGATCCGCAAAGCCAACTTTGCGCTGGCGCCGTTTGCGGATGGCATTCCGGTCCCGCTCGAACGTTTTGAGGCGATAAAAAAGTGGTTTGAGAAACAGGCATGAAGAACCAACTGAGCATGCCAAAAATACACGCTGGTTTTGTCGGATTCGGCGAGGTCAACACACCGCGCGAAATCATTGAACGCAAATGCCGCGAAGCCCGGAAGTGTCTCGAAAAGCTTGGCATCGAGTCGATCGCCACTGCGCCTGTGAGCGATGACCCGGCAACGAATTGGGAACGAATCGCCTGAGCAGGAGGCACACCATGGCTAGATATATTCCGTATATTCTTCATTGGGATGATGCGCCCATTGATATTTCAAACATTTTTAGCAATGAAATACCTGCTGGACGTCATGGATTCCTTAAAACTTCCGGCGAGAAATTTCTTTTTGACGATGGCACGGAGGTGTGTTTTTGGGGGGTCAATTTCAATAGTAACGCAAACTTTCCAACACATGATCACAGCGAGAAGGTCGCGCGCAGATTGGCAAAATTTGGCGTGAACATGGTTCGGCTGCATCAGATGGATAGTGATTGGGCGTTGCCGAACATTTTTACTTTTGAACGCGGGCCACACGAAAAGAGCAATCTGGAGCTTCACCCAAAAAGCATGGAAAGGCTGGATTATCTTATATATTGTTTGAAGCAAAACGGGATTTATGTTTATCTGGACTTGTTAACATATCGGCGTTTTAAAAGCGCAGATGGCGTGGTAAATGCACACTTGCTGAATGATTCTGCAAAGCCTTATAGTACGTTCGATCGAACAATGATTGAACTTCAAAAAAAATACAACCATGATTTGTTCAATCATTATAACCCATATACAAATTTGCTATATAAAAACGATCCTGTTATAGTCTTGACTGGAATTAACAATGAAACCGACTTGTTTACGGATACTGTAGCTGTAGAGCCTTACCGTACAATGCTTGTGGAAAGATATATTAAATGGGCTCAGGAAAAAGGAATTACAGTGAAATCCGATTTTGTGTCTTTTAACGGTGATTCCAAGGATCATCTTGGACGCATGGTATTAAAAGATGAAATAATGCTGGAGTTTCTGACAGGTATAATGAAGCAATATTATGACGAAATGACTGCCGATTTACGTGCGATTGGAGTACGAATACCTGTAAACGGAAATCCACGCGCAAAAAACACCGCCTTGCACTGTGCGCAAGCGGACGCGGATTTTTATGATGTCCATAATTATTGGTGGCCAGAAGAAGGAAACCGGCATAGATTTTTTTCAAAGGAAATGTTGAAATCCAGGCACATCATGGCCCCCTTGCTTGCTTTTGGCAGGGTTGCCGGTAAACCATTCTTTAATTCCGAGTGGGATTCACCATGGCCGAATGAATTTAGAGCCGATGCTACGCTTATTATGGCTGCGCTTGGAAGACTGCAAGGTTGTGGAGGGTTTACCCTGCACGCCTATCGATACAGCACACAGGAAGAAGAGTGTGTGACGCATAAACTGAGCCGCGAATTGGCTTTAGGAGGCTCGCATTATAGAGGACTGTTTGACACATATAATGACCCCGCAAAATTCGGATTGTTTTATCACGCGGCGCTAATCATGAGGAGGGGAGATGTAAGACCTTCCAACAAGAGAATAGGTATAAAGCTCGATTTGCTTTCCACGATTCCCGATGAGTGCGCTGCGTTGGAGCTTTTGCCCGAGAAACATGGAACAAGAATGCTTTTGCCTGGCATGGCAAATGATGTGGATGCGGTCATTGACGCAAATAAACGTGAGATTCCTGAAGACACCGCGGAAATTACCTCGGATACTGGAGAACTTTATCGTAATGTCCAAAAAGGTTTTGGTTATATCGATACTCCATTTACGAAAGCGGTTTATGGTAAAATTGGCCTGCGGGAATTGAATTTAAATGGTGTTTACATAAAATCCGTCACTGATTTTGGAACGATTGCGATTTCATCCCTGACGGACGATCCGATTTCATGTTCTGAGAATTTGCTGATCACATCCGTTGGTCGTTCGAAAAACACTGGCTATCTCGAAGAAACGATAGATGTGAAATGCAATGCGAAAAAAGTCGTCGATACCGGCAACCCACCAGTGCTTATTGAAGTAAAGGGGGTATCCATGTAACGCAAACGCCCCCTACAGGTTGTGTTTTCTTTCGACGATCTGTCGGTAGGGCAATGGGGCGGTCTGCACGGCTTGCTCTACGAGACGATAAAACAGCAAGCCTCGTGATTGAGATGTGCG
>CAIYGI010000174.1 GCA_903925685.1 uncultured bacterium | reverse complement strand
TCCTTTGTGGGACCGTTTGTTCGCCCCAAAGAATTCACCACGCCGCTTTACTTGTCACGCGTCAAAAAGTGCCATGTCATTTTCCGGGCAGTTCGCAAAAACATGCGTAATTACAGCACGGGATCAGGAAGTGTGAATCTAAAGCAGCTCTTCCAAAATCTCGCCCGCATCCCGCACCATCTTGGGGCAGACGGTCGTCAGGAGTCCTTTTTGTTTGGCTTCATCGAAACCAGCAGGGGTGGCGATGTCGCACCCGAGCAACTCGCGGCAGAGGATGGACCCGTTGCGGGTCTTGAAGCGCGCGGTAAACTCCCGCACCAGTTGATAGGTCTTTTCCTTGGCCTCCCGATCCTGGGCCGTCGCTCCGCCGTGCTTGAGGCCGAGCGCCAAAAACGCGCCGGACACCGCGCCGCAGGTATGACCCATGCGCCCCATGCCGCCGCCCATCCCGGTTGCCAGTTTCGCGGCGGTCGCGGGATCGAGACCGAGCGCCTCGCCATAACTGACCAGCACCGATTGGGAACAGTTTAAGCCTCCCGTGAACAACGCCACGGCCTGCTCGACACGACCGGTTTTGGAATTCGCCTTGTTTTTCATCGATTCTTACCTCCAGGTTTCACGCACAACTCCCGGCAAAAAACTTCTTCTTGAAATAGAGCGCCACGTTCACCAGGCCGATCAAGACCGGCACTTCCACCAGCGGTCCGATGACGGCCGCGAAAGCCGCGCCGTGGTTGATCCCGAACACGCCCACAGCCACGGCAATCGCCAGTTCGAAGTTGTTGCTGGCGGCCGTGAAGGAGAGCGTAGCCGACTTCGCATAGTTGGCGCCCGCCTTGGCGCTCATCCAAAAACTCAGCATAAACATTACCACGAAGTAGATCAACAGCGGCACGGCGATCATGGCAACATCGCCGGGCTTGGCAATGATCTTCTGGCCCTGCATGGAGAACATCACCACGATGGTGAACAGCAGGGCAATCAGCGTCAGCGGCGAAATTCTCGGGATGAATTTATCGTGATACCACGCCCTGCCCTTCATTTTGACCAGCATCAGCCGGGTCAGCATGCCGGCGATAAACGGAATGCCCAGGTAAATAAAAACGCTTTCCGCGATCTGTTTGATCGTGACGTTCACGACGACTCCGGCAATGCCGAGCAGCGGAAGCAATTTTGTCACAAACAGCCAGGCGTAAACGCTGTAGAAGAAGACCTGAAAGATCGAGTTGAACGCCACCAGCCCCGCGCAATACTCCGTGTCGCCCCTGGCCAGATCGTTCCAGACGATCACCATGGCGATGCAACGGGCCAGCCCGATCATGATCAATCCGATCATGAACTCCGGCTGACCGCGCAGGAAAACGATAGCCAGGGCCGTCATCAGGATCGGCCCGACGACCCAGTTTTGCAGCAGGCTTAATCCCAACACCTTCCAGTCCCGGAACACATCCCCCAACTCCTCGTATTTCACCTTCGCCAGGGGCGGATACATCATCAGGATCAGGCCAACGGCAATCGGCATGCTGGTTTGCGTCCCTTGCGGCCGCAGCGAACCGATCCAGTTTCCGGCGGCGGGCGCCAGATACCCCAGCAAAACTCCGGCCCCCATCGCCAGGAAAATCCATAGCGTCAAGAACCGATCCAGGAACGACAGCCGTTTGGTAATCCCATCACTCTTCCGCGGATATCCCGCCACGGGCTCTTTCCTGACGATGTCAGCCATTGAGTGCCTCCGGCAGTTTCTCTATAAAGATTTTGATTTCATCCCGTACGCGGCGGTAGTGGTCCAAAGCTTCCTGCTCCGTCTTCGCCGTTCGCGCCAGGCGGGGTGGATCGTCAAAACCGATATGCACGACCTTGGTCTTGCCGGGAAAGAACGGGCAGGATTCGTGCGCATTGTCGCAGACCGTGACCACGTAGTCGAAGGCGACGTCCTTAAAATCGCCTACATTCCTGGACTTTTGCCCGCTGATGTCCACCCCGGCCTCCGCCATGACCTTGATGGCGTTCGGGTTCAATCCATGGGGCTCGATTCCGGCCGAGTACGCGTCGATCAGGCCCCCCTTCAAGTGTCGCGTCCAGCCTTCCGCCATCTGGCTGCGGCACGAGTTCCCGGTGCAGAGGAAAAGAACCTTCAATCTCCTTGCCATCGCAGTCATTGTACTCGTTTCAGCAAAGCGGCAACGTCTTCCATGCCGCAAAGCCAATTCTTGTCCAAAATGTCCGCAAAGTCCTCCGTGTCCCGAATGGATCGCAAGGTGTCCGTCATTGCGCGAACGGCGGATAAGATGGCGACTGCCGGCAGACTTTTCTCAATATTGTTCATCGTTCATCTCCTTATTGGCATTGAATAACTTGCTTCACGCCGTCCCCGGCCGTCCCTTCGACCAGAGCAACAGCGTCGAACTGATCACGACCGTCACACAGCCCGCTTCCTGAAAGATCACCGCGACGATGGGCGTCATCAACCCGGCAACGCTCAGGCTGAGGCCGATGACGTTGTAGATCATCGAAAAAAAGATGTTCAGTTTGATGCGCCGAAGCACTTTCGCCGACATCCACATAAAATCCGCGACGCCCGAGATGTCGTCGTTCATCAGCGTGACATCCGCCGTCTCGATGGCCACATCCGTGCCGACGGCGCCCATGGCGATGCCCACATCGGCTTGGGCCAGGGCGGGCGCATCGTTGACGCCGTCGCCGATCATTCCAACCACCTCTCCCGCCGCCTGGCACTGCTTGACGAACGACTGCTTCTGTTCGGGAAGCATTTCGGCATGGAAGTCGTCAACGCCGATCGCGCGGGCGACGGCGGCGGCCACCTGCGGATTATCGCCCGTCAACATTGTAATTTGCTTGACGCCCATCGCCTTGAGAGCGCGAATGGCGGCGGGTATTTCCGGACGAATTTCGTCGGCGATCGCCAGCAGCCCCAGCGGCTCGTCATTCTGCGCGACCAGCACCGCGGTCCGGCCCTGATCCGCTTGCGTCGCAAGCGCCTGGTCGATCGGCGGCGCGATTTTCAGGCCCGCGTCTCGAAGGTAAGCCTGTTTCCCGACCCGGATTCGCCGGCCTTCCCATTCTGCCTCAACGCCCATCGCCGCGGCGCTGTTAAAGTGGTCCGGTTCCGGGATGGAAAGCCCTTGTTCCTTTCCGGCTGCCAGGATCGCGCGGCCCAAAGGGTGTTCGGAATACTTTTCGGCGATGCAGGCCAGGTGCAGAATGTCACTCGGAGTTCGTCCTCCAAAACTGACGATATCCATCACCCTCGGCCTGCCGAAGGTGAATGTTCCCGTCTTGTCCACCAGCAGGTGATCCAGCTTGTGGCCAAGTTCCAGAAACACCCCGCCCTTGATCAAAATCGCCCGCCTGGCCATGTTGGAAATGCCTGCTGTCACAGCAGTCGGGGTGGCGATTGCAAAGGCGCAGGGACAGGCCACCAGCAGAACCGAGACCGCGGCCTTGATGTCGCCGGTAACGAAATAGGCCAGAATGGCCAGCACCACAACCGTGGGCAGAAACCAGGTCGTGAAACGGTCGGCCAGGTTCTGGATTGGCGCGCGTGTCGCCTGGGCTTCCTGTACCAAATGGACAATCCGCGCCAGCGTGGTGCTTTCACCCACCTTCTCGGTCCTGACCTCCAACCGGCCCGACTCGTTGAACGTGCCGCTGAACACCACGCTGCCTGCCTGCTTCTCCACCGGCATGGACTCGCCTGTAATGGGCGCCTGGTTGACGCTGCTCGCGCCGGCAACCACCGTGCCATCCACCGGAATCCGCTCGCCCGGCCGGACCACGACCGGGTCGCCAATCTGAAGCTCCGCAACCGGCACTGTGACTTCCACGCCATTGCGGCGCACCGTCGCAGTCTGCGGCGCCAGCTTCAGCAAATCTTGAATGCTGCGGCGCGTCTTATCCAGCGTGTAGCTCTCCAACGCCCCGACCACCGACATGATCAGGATGATTATGGCCGCCGGACGGAACTCTCCTACGGCAATTGTAGCGGCAAGCGCCACAGTCACAAACACGTTGACCGTGATCCGACCGCGAAAACCATCCTTGAAACCCACGATAAACCGCGGGGTGCCACCCAGCAGGACGGCCGCCAACGCCAGGGACGCATTCAGATAGAGTGGGCCGATATGCCAGTGGGCGAGTCCCCAACTTGAAAGGATCAAGGCCAGAATCAATGCGGGGGCGAGGGCCAGCACCAGCATTTCCCGACACTTTTCGGAACGAACACTACCAGAATCGGGCATGAGAATTCTCCATTTGGAACTGTCCGAAGGGGCGCCGTCCCAGCGCACAGCCAAACACTTCCGCGAAAGGAATCGGTCGGTCTACTTCTTCTTTCCGTCTCCCCCAGCCTTGTCGCCCTTCGCCTTCTTATCGTCTACCGCGTGGCACCCGCAACCAGGCCCGCAGCCGTCGTTGCTCTTGGCGATCGACTCCTTCAAAAACGCAAAGAAACCCTTCTTCTTTCCATTGTCTTTCACTGTATCGTTCATACCATCTCCTTTGTTTACCGCATACGCAATCTCTCGCACCCGATCACAGAGCGTCATGATGTCATCCATATATCGCTCAACCTTCCTGATTCTTTGTGTTCCGTGCGTTCTTTCGCGGTGAATTCCTCTTTAAAAAGTAGCCAGCAAGTACAAGCCCGCACCGACCAGCAGCACGCCTGCGACAAGCCTGATCGCGGTATCTGCCTTCTGCATCTTGAGCGACGCCTTTCCAAACGAAACGCCGAACAGGATGGCGGCCAGCGGCAGACTGAATCCGATCGCAAACGCGGTCATCAGGATCATGCCCCATAACATTTTCCCCATCAGCACGCTGGCGCCGATAACGATGAAGATGCCCGGATTGCATGGCAACGAACAAGCCGCTACTCCGCCGCCCAGAATCAGCCCGCCAAGCGCCGCGCCCATCTTTCCGCCGGAAGCCGCAGACACGCCCTCCTTATGAGCGCGACCCGGCAGCTTGAAGGGCAGCATTTTCAAGGTAGCCAGTCCAAAGATGACCGCCACGACACCGGCGAACAGCTTCCAATAGCGTCCAAGAAACGCCTGCGCCGTCTGACCGATCAATCCCGCCACAAAGCCGAGAATAACCAGCGCCAACACCGTGCCGACCAGGAACCAGGCCGCGGAGACCAGCGCCGAACGCCGGTTCACGTCCTGTCGCGTGCCCGAATAGGCCACCAGCATTCCCATTGCCGGCAAGGTGCAACAGGCGCTGGCCACGGCGCTCACCAGGCCGAGCAAAAACGCCAGCGGCACTGCCGCCGGTCCCATGCTGGCGGCCTGCAGTGTGTCAGTAGCCCATTTCAGCATCTCAGCCATGGAGACTCCTATTTACAACCGGCCGATGAAGGACCGCAGCTGCCGCCACCACAACCACCTGAACTCGACGCGGCAACAAAGGCCTGAACGAGTTTTGTTTCGGTGATCTCACCGGAAGTGGCGCTCATTCCTTTGCCCTTGACCAAAGCGAGCACGCCCGGCACGGTCATTTGCGACGCGACCTGCTCATAGTCACGCGAGCCCGTCTTCAGCGTGAAAATGCCGATCTTGCCGCCATTCAGTTGGGGTTCCATCGTTCGGACAGCACCCCTGATCTGCGCCGCAGGCGCCTTGGCGGCTGTTTCGCCCTTGCCGGGCATGAACACAAAGACCCCAATCGCATCCGTGGCCACCGTGTTCAGTTCGGAAAGAGTCGCGATTTCCTTGATGGCGTCCGTGACTGCCGGCTTGGCCACAGCATCGGACATGGGCGTCTGCGCCGGAGAGGGCAGGGCCGCAAACCCTGCGGTCGCCGCATTCGCCTGGGCGCCGTTGCCCTTCACCACGGCCCGCGCCACCAAAACACCCGCAACCAACAAGACTACAATTCCTACCATCCACCGCTTCCGATTGCCCGAGCCCGACGTTCCGCAACTGCACTCTGGGCCGCAAGTCCCAGACACTTGTTTCTGACTATTGTTCTGTTCGTTCATCGTCTCATCTGCCTTTCCCGCCTTTTAGGCGCAACAACCTTTACCTTTTGACTTTTCGCCAACACAACAAGCCGGTGTCACCGCAACGGGGGCATTGAAGACTCCCGCTGCAAACTGTTTCATGGCCGACATGGAACCCTTCTCGACCATCTGCCCAACGGCAATCGCCTCGCGAATCTCGCCTTCCTCAATGCCGAGTTCCTTCGCTTTCGAAACATGGTACGTCAGGCATGGCTGACAATGCGCACCGATCGACGCGCCAATCGCGATCAGTTCCTTCATCTTATCGTCCATCGTCATCTTCTCCTTCTTCTAGGTCTGTCATTTCTCCGCCGGGGATTCCGCCTTGGGATCCCCGCAACAACACGCCTGTGATTCTCCGCAGCAACTCGATTTACGTCCGAACGCCGAATTCAGAATTCCCACAGCACAACCCACGCCGTTTTTGACCCACAACGCGTTCACAGGACAATTGCGGGCGCAAGCGCCGCATTCCATGCACGCGTCGCGGTCGACGATTCGGCACTTGTCCGCCTCCAGGACGAAGACGCCGTGCGGGCATACCTCCAGGCAACGGCCGCAGCCGATACAGGCGTCGCAGTCGAGCCGCAGAGTTACCACATCCTTCAGGTAAACCATTTTCATCCAGAAATCTCACTTCCAGCGCGCCATCAACCACAACACGAACCCGGCGACAACCCCCGCGATTTGCAACGGCAGTGCCCAGCGAAGTTCCCGACGCACACCGGAAGCCGAGGTGTAGGTTGTGGAACCGGTAAACATCAGGCCTAGGAACGAACAGGCCGCTACACCGAGAAGCACCACCGCCACGCCTTCCATTAAACCGTACCGTGTCCACAGCCAAAGCCCCGAGCCTGTCACTATGCCGATTTCCGCGCCCTTCAGTGCGAAAGAACGCCCCAACAGCCAGGGCAACAACGCCGGCGTCAACACGATGCCAGCCAGGAAATTGGCCCAGACGGCCGTCGCGATTGCCGGCCATTGCTCCATGGCCAGACGGTATCCGTGCCGTCCCACGCCGGCCCCCAGAAAAAACACCAGCATGATCAGAAGGGCCGTCGCTAAACGCTGAACCAGTTCCACCGGAGCCACCGCGAGCCTGTCCAGCAGCGTGAACTGCACCCGCCGCATAGCGGGCGTGGCGTGCATGCCGGCGCGCAGAAAGGCCGCAAGGTCGCTGGCCCTCACCGGCCCGTAGACAACACGGATGCCGGTGCGACGCCGGACTTCGTGGGCGGCCACGCCCGGCGCGGCCAGTTGCGGCAGAACCAGGATCGCTGCGCTCGCCACCTTGGCCACTTCTGTTACCGTTATGCGTTGGATCAACTCCTCTGTTCCGAATGTCCCCTTGCCGGCCGCGCACCAGACGTTAATCCCCTTGGTGTCCACGACCAGCAGCCAGGCATCCAATCCGTCCAAGACCCCGCGTAAAGTATCGAATGAGAGTTTGTAGTTGGCCGTTGCCAGGACCGGCGACTCCGCTGTTGGACTCCCAACCGCGTACAAACCTGGATGCACCCGGTACCGCCTTCGGCCGATATTCCAACGGACCGCGACCGCGCCCAGCCGATCGCGCCATGACCAGTGTGTGGAGACACGTGGCACTCGCCCCGTTGGGGTCTCAACATTACCGATCACCCAATCACGGTTTCCCGTATCAGGTTCGACCGGCAGATTTTCTTGTCGTTCCAGCACAACCGCATCTCCTAGTCGCGTTTCCTTTGTCGCCGGCACAGATTTCCAGGTTCGCATGAAACAACATGCTTGAGTTTCCCGGCGTCCTGTTCAATCGTCCCGTCGTTCTTCAACGTGTTGCCCAGCCACTTCATCAAGGGTCGAATATGGGCCCCGTTTGTACCCGCCGGCAAGCGGTAGTAGGCCCAGCGGCCCTCTTTCCGCATCTCCACCAAGGCGGCGGAGCTTAGGATGGACAGGTGCTTGGAAACCGTGGACGGCGCCAGCGCCAGCACTTCCACGATCTGGCAAACGCACAACTCGCCCGGTTGCAGCATCATCAGAATGCGCACCCGCTGCAGGTCGGCCAGGGCCTTGGTGACGCGCAGAGTCGCTCGCATGGCGTCGCTTTTCATCTTATGTTTCGTCATGTGGCGAATTATAGCAGCATTACGTGCCGCCTGTCACGCGAACAATCACGGATATTCAATAGCGCATGGCGGTGCTATGGGCTTTATCCTTACGCCGCGGATCCAAGTTTGAGCGAGCGTGTTTTTGGACAGGATTAACAGGATTCAACAGGATGGGCGCTGCCGCCAGAATCATGAGCTTTGGCCTGAGCGACACCAACGGTCATGCGCCAGTCAATGCGCGGATGACAGCGGCATGGCTCGGGTGGCGGGCCAGCAGGTCGGCGCGTCGTGCGGCTTCGAAATCGGCAAAATCGAAACCCGGCGCCACGGTGCATGAGACCAGCGCGAACCCGCGGCCGCGCTCGAGGCGGGCGCCGAACCACCACCCGGCCGGCAGCACGGCCTGCGGCCGGCAGTCGCCGCGGCCGCGCCGGGCGCCGAGCCGCACCACGCGGGCCTGGCCGCGGGGGCCGATCAAGTCGAGCCTCAGCGTGGCGCCGGCGTGAAAAAACCAGAGTTCGTCCGAAGCCAGACGGTGCAGCGCGGAAATCCCGCGCCCTTCCTGCAGATAGTAGATGGCCGTGGAGGCCGCGCGGGCGCCGCGGTAGCGCGCGGGCAGAGCATCGGCCGGCCAACGATCGGCCGACCGGTAAGTCTCGGCATACCATCCGCCCTCGGGGTGCGGTTTAAGTTTCAGTTTGCGTATCCATCCGGCGGCATGGCGATTCATGCGCCAACTTGTACACCATCGTCACGGCTTTCGCCATGCGGGAAATGCGCTGCGGGATACCGCCGAACACCGTTCAGGCGGCCTTGAAGTAAAAAACGCGAGAATGATGGCCCGGAACGGCGGGCATTGTCGATCTGCGAGCGGGACTGGACAAGCGGCCGTTATTATGGAAAAGGGGGTATCCACTTGACGCAAACGACCACAAGGTGTAGTGTCCGTGGGCATGGACGACCGCATAGGACCCAAGGCCGGAATCGACTATCCGCGCACGTACCAGGAGTTTGTGGAATGGTTTGGGGATGA
>CAIYGI010000173.1 GCA_903925685.1 uncultured bacterium | reverse complement strand
TCCTTTGTGGGACCGTTTGTTCGCCCCAAAGAATTCACCACGCCGCTTTACTTGTCACGCGTCAAAAAGTGCCATGTCATTTTCCGGGCAGTTCGCAAAAACATGCGTAATTACAGCACGGGATCAGGAAGTGTGAATCTATGCTTTGTTCAACTCCCGGCAGGTGAAATTTTCCATTAATAACCAGCATCCAGCCGCGATCTGACGAATGACCCGCGACTTGATTCGTGGCCGACATGCACAACGATCGGCATCTTGACGATCATTTATTACGGCCAAATACAGGGCCTTGTGCGGTCATGCGGGTGAGGAGAAAGTTTCAGTGCAACTGCCCGTTCGAGAGCAAGGTCATAAGATCCGTGGCCATCAACTCGCCCAATAGCCGATGCCCTCGCTCGTTCGGGTGCAGGCCGTCGAAAGCGAAGCCTCCGCCGGTTCGTTCCACGGCCATGCACGCCGGGCGCAGGTCCACCACCGCCATGTTCGGATAGGCAGCAGCGGCTTTTTTGACAGCTTCGTGAATGTGGGTGTAACGGTACACCTGCTCTTTCCAGTCGAACGCGGGAATCAGGAAAATCACGACTTGGAAGCCGTTCTCGCGCTGCAGCTTGCTTAACAGTTCCAGTCCGCGCTCCACGGGGTTTCGATTCTGAAGCACGTCGTGCCGGTAGTCGAAAACCTTGCTTCGGAATTTCGTCGTCACGTTTCGGGCCCTGTAGTAAGCGAAGAAGAGCAGACGCGACCGGCTGAGCAGATAGTGCCAGGTTCGCCAGGAAGAACGGGTCATCATTTCGGTCATCACTTCGCGTTCGGCGGACCCAACCTGGCGCAGCAGGTTCTGGTAGACGCCTCCGTCCACGTCCTCGTCGAAGTCGTTGATCACAAAGCCCACGGTCACCAGGTCGGGGCGGAACTGCAACCCAACGTCGCGCAGGCTCTCTACTTCCTGGAGTGTCTCGTACCCGCCCACGCCCATGTTGAACACCTGGAAGGTGCGGCCGGGGAGTTTCTGGTTCAACACACGCTCCAGGACCTTCGGATAGGTGTTGCGAACATCCCCGATCCCGTTGCCGGCGGTCACCGAGTCCCCGAGCGCCAGGATGCGAAAGGTCTTCGAGTTTTTTGCGACCTGGAACTGCTCGTCGCGGAAACCGTATCGGTTGATCAGGAAGTTGGCGTGGTCATCGAAACCCGCCGTGACTTTGAATCGTCCGGGCGCATATTCATACTTGCGGATTGGATTTGAGGACAGGCGATAGCCTGCCACGTTGACGTGATGCAGGACATGGGGAGGCGGGTCGATGATGCGCACGGCGATTTCTCCGGCTCCCAGCACGATCAGCAGGCTGGCCGCGGCCAGCAGCAGGCGCCCTCCCAAGCGTCGGCGCTTTAATTTTCTGCCGGTGCCGGTCGTCATTCATTGCCTCGCCTGGCGATCAGTTCTTGCACGAAAGGCAGAATGTAACGCGCTTTTTCGATTTCGCCGGAGGCATTCAGATGGCACGAGTCCACCCAGTTCTGAGGTGAAATTGCCTCGACGGGAAAGGGCGCGAAGCCCGCGCCATATCTGGACGCATACTCCTCCATCAGCTTGCGATTGAACTCAATACACTCGACCTCGGCCGGCGGATAGCCGGCCGGCGATTCACGGAAAGGCATCAGCAATACCTTGGCCCCGTCTCGCTGAATGGCAAGGATCAGCGCCTGCATGTTGTGCGCAAAGGCATACTCCTGCAAGGGAATCCGCGGCATGGTCAGGCGGGCGCGTGCGGTCGTGGTGCGGGGGTACCAGACCGCGGCCGGGGGAACGTTGGCGTCCCGGATGAACGCCGGCTCGCCTGGATTCTGGCCATAGAGCACCGGCAGCAGCAGCAGACTGATCAGCCGCGATTTGACCAGGCGGCGGCCGAACGGGGGAAGTGGGCGGATGGGGACGGGCGCCTGCCGCCAGTTGCTGTAGTCGGGCTGATAGTTTGGCTCCATCATCGCCTCGGCGTCGTTTCCGCCTTCGTTGAGGATCACGAGGTCGGGCTTGTAATAGTGAAATTTGAAATGGTAATAGGCGAGCATCTCCGCGGAGGTGGCATAGGGCGCGCCTCCGTTAATGACCTCCACGGCACGATAGCCCGCGGGCGGATGCTCATTCATCAGAAGTTCCAGCTGGGCGGGATAGGTGGACTCGGCGTGCCGGACAGTCCAGCCGTAGGTGGTGGATCCACCCAGGCACAGGATGCGGTAAATGTCCGAAGTGTGGTCCATGGGGACAGCCTTGCCACGGTAACCCTGGCTGTTGTGGTCGATCCGGCCATCCACCGGCATGTTTGGCGTCGGGACATAGAGCAGATACGCCTGTTCCGTCGTCTTCTGATACCCCGGCTGGTACCTCGATTTTCCCGCCAGGGCGGCCCGGACTTTGGCATAGTCCGGAGGCAGTACGTACGCTAGCGCGACGCGCGCCAGAACTTCCAGCGCGGCCATGGCGATAATCAGCAATAGCAGCTTGAGGAGGACTCGTTTGAGCGCCTGCATATAGTTAGTGCCGTTTCTGCCATTCGGGACTCTGGACGATCTCGCGGATTTTGGCGTCCAGTTCGGCGGCGATCCGCTTCAATCCCGGCTGTCGTTCCGGATCGGCATCGCTTTCCATGGTTGGCTCGTATGAGTACAGGTCGAAGTGGATCCCGTCTTCCGCGAAATAGCGCAGATTCTCCGGGTTCGTCATGATAACGGCCAGATCCAGCAGGGGGGCGTTCATTTGCCGGGCCACCTCGCGGGTAATTTCAGCATATTGGTCGTGAAGACGATTGCCCTCCTCGACGGAGCGGATATGGCGTTTGTGAACGTTGATCGGAGCAATGCTGTTGCGCGGCGCGGTGATCAGGAGCGGGACGGCGCCGGCCTTGCGGATCGCGATGACAAAAGCCGTCAGAGTTGTCCGGTATTCGTCATGGGAAACCCTGAGCAAACGGCCGTCGAACGCATCCCCTTTCTTGAGATAATCCAAAGCATCCGGACTTTTTCCCAGCCGGGCCATGTGAAGGACCGGGTTCAATGTCCACACCAGGAACATGAACACCCGCTTTTTGCGCAGGGCATTGAAAACCTGCGCCGTTCTGGGCGGCATGCTCAGACCCATCTGCTGACGATCGGTCTTGTCGGCGAGCCAATGATCGTTCCAGCCGTAATAAAGGCTGACGATATCAGGTTTCAATGAGCGCCCCTGCTTGTTGAACAGGGTCAATCCCTGCAGGCTGGAATAGGCATGAACGGCCATGTTGAAGGCTTCCCAGCGGTTGGTCGTGGGCGGCTGGTTCGTCAGGCTTTCGTGAAGGTATTGGGCGTAGCCGGGACGCCCTTGCGCAGTGACGGAGTCGCCCATGCAGATTACGCGGATCGTACCCGCCAGCTTGACCGGGTCCACCTCGCGCCCCAGAAATCCCAGCGTGTTCACGAGGCGTCCGGCGAAGGTCGAGCCGGGTTTCAAACGGAATATAAGTTCGGGATCAGGCAGCGTCTCGTTGCGCGACAGGTCTCCGTCGCCGGAATTGTCGACAATCACGATGGCGGGCGGGATTTCGGCCTTGAAGCCGGCCAGGGTCAGTAATCCCTCGGGAATGGCCACGAACAGGCAAGTGGATGCCAGGGCCAGAATCAAGCGCCTGAACCAAAGCCGCTCAATCAAGCCGGTGGCCGGCAGTCCGGCACGACTTGACCAAAGGGCGGCCAGGCTTCTGGCCAAGAACAAGATCACGGGCCCCAGCAGAGGTTTCCAGTTCCAGCGTACGGAGAGGCGCGCCACCCCGAGATCGATCTTGATATGGTTGAGCAGCCAGACGGCTGGCAGCAGGATCAGCGCAGCCAGCAAAACCGCATCCAGCACCGATAGAACAAGCGATACCCAGAAGGCACGCCGCATCGAAGGATTATGCGCCGGTTCAGATGGCATGGCGAACACCACATGTATTGTTCATTGCATCGTCCCTGATTTGTCCGTCATTCCCGCACCGTGATTGTCTGAGGCAGGAGCGCTCCGTTGCGCATACATTCAAGTTTCGTGTTGACGATCCGCGTTCTTTTTCCGGTGGCCGGATCGCACAGTCCAATGGCGATCCGGTAGACGCCCGACTTCAGGTTGGAGGGCACCGGCACGCTATGGGTCGGCGGGTGCAAAGGGTTCGCGACCGCGCCCTCCCGCAGACTTGTTGCCAGCGGGTAATCGCCGTAGAAAACCGGTTCGCCGCCCGAGTCAAGCATGTGGATGAACACCGTCCGGTTGCCAATCGGCGCGTCAGGCGCCCAAAAACTCCACACCAGATCCAATCCGAACGCGCCGCCCCGGCGGACGTGGTTTTCCGAAACGCGCGCGCTGACCAGCCGGAGGCCCGACTTGAAGGAGACCTCCGCGGAGTGGAAGACCGCGTTGGCCTCGGCTGTGGCGTTCGACACGCCACCCTCCACGGCACGATTCCGTCCCTGCTCGATCGCGCGCGCCATCGCCGCGACAGTGGATAGCGGATCGGGCGCCACGCGTATCCGATCTAGCATCAGCGCAGTGTTAGTGGTTGGTCGGAGCGCCAGCCATGTTTCGGGCATCTCCCTGGGGACGGCGCAGACGATCCGGATTTCACTGAATCGATTGTAGGGAAGATTCCCGGCGGCGGCGAACTGTTCGCTCCGGACCGCACCCCACCGATCAACCAGTTGAAGACGCAGCCCCGACGGTATTTCAAGACCTTCGATTGCGCGCAGGCCGAGCGTTACCGAATAGCCGCCCGGATCGAGCATCAGCGGACCGATCCTGATGCAGCCGTTCGAGATGGCCACGCCCGCGATTTGCAGCGCCTTCCCGCCGACGGCACGCGGATCGGCAATGCGTTTGAAGCCCGTCGCATCGAAATCACCGGCATCGAACACCAGTCCGCCGAGTGCGTCCAGGTATTCACAACTGATACCATAGAGACGGAAAAGACTGTCGGCATCCCACTGCTTTGCTTCCAATACCCGGGCCGCCAGTGCCGCGACTTCCGGCGCCACGGTTCCCGCCGTCGCCCCGTCGGCGCGTTGCGCTTCGATCGCGGTCATGGCGGCCAGCGCCGGGTTTTGCGTCTCAAGCGCGCCGCGCTGCAGGAAGGGTACAGCCTCAGCGCAGAGCCCGGCGTTAGACAGGTAGCGTCCGATCGTCCCGGCGCTCGTGGCGAGCATCACGCGGGCCCGGCCATAATCCGCGCAGGCTGTCCAGCGGTAAAACGAACGCGCGCGGTTTGAGGGGAATTGACCGCGCGGGCGCGGGATCGGCAGATAGCGGAACTCGTTGGGCGCCATGGCCCAGGTTTTGCGGACGCCGCCAAACGACCAGTTCACAAGGTTGGGCATGCCCCCGTTCTGCACAGCCACCCACGCCTCGGTCAACGGAGTATCGGCCACCAGCCAGCGGGTTAACGCCACTTCCTGCGCGACGATCGCCTGCTTTTCGCTGCGGACGAATTCGGGTCCGTTGTCGAAGATGAACTGGTTGCCGTTCTCGGACGGAAAACGCTGAAACGTCGGCATCACCGCATCGGCCCGGATCCACGAAGATGTGCCCATCAGCAGTTCGATCGACGTGTTATTGAACACTGTCAACGACCGGTCTTCCAGCGTGAAGCGTTTCCACGGCAACCAGGCCGAATCCGGCAGTAAGGGCGACAGGTTGCTGCGCGCCCATACGGTCCCCGCCGCCCTGTTTGTGGCGAAGTTCCCCGTTGTGAAGGTATACCCGCCACACTCGACTGCCATGGCGCGGGGCACGTTTTCCTGGGTCCAGGCCAGTGCGTTGCGGCTCGTGTCCTGATGCCAGAAGAAAAAGGCCTCCCTGGCCGAGTATAGGAGCAGGTAACCGGCGGCCAGCGTCACGACCAGCACGCGGGCACTCGCCAGCCAGCGCTGGAAGCGGGGCGGGACGGCCAGCGGCCAGGTAAAGACCACGGCCGCCATCAGGTACAGCGATGAAGTCATCAACGTGTGGTACACCGGGTGGGCCAGCGGGCGCAGGCTCACGCCGATCAGGAAATAGGCCAGCGGCAGCGCGCACAGGATCATATGGCGAGGCTCGCGTTTCCGCAGCTGCGCCAGCGAAAGCAGGACGGCTGCCACCACCAGTGGTCCCAACACATCCCACAAAACAGGCAGATTCCGATGCATTGAGAACAACAGTTTGGCGGCGCGTCCGCCGTTGCGGATCTCGTCCGGAACACCGCGGAGGTTCGACACCTGTACGAAGAAATTGACGATGTCCAGTACGGTCTGGCTGAAATGCGTCCAAAGCGTGGGAATGGCCAGGAAAAGCGCGCCGAACCCGATTGCCGCCAAAAAAACTGCGCGCCGCAGCGCAGCCGGCTGGATCAGGCCGCGCAGGTTGCCGGTACGCAGAACGTGGGCCGCGACCACGGCCAGCACGGCCATCCCGGCATGATACTTGGTGGCAAAGGCGCAGGCGGCCGCCACGGCGGCCCACAGGTAATCGCGATAGCGGCCATGGCGGAATATCCGAAAGGCGAACAGCACTGTCAGCATGGCGAAAAAGGAGGCCGTGCTGTCGGCCGTTGCGAAATGGCAGGAGGCCATGTCAACCGGAGAGACGGCCAGCAAGAGGGCGGCTACCAGTCCGGCGCCGACCCCGAAGTTCTCGCGGCCGACCTGGAACAGCAGCAGGATCAGCGCCGAAGCGAACAAGACATTGAGTATGCGGGTGAACCAGAAGAGCGTCAAAAACTCGGGGTAACAATCCACGACCGGAACACCCGCCAGCGCCTGCGCGCCGGCCGCCACGGCCATGCCCGCCCGGCAGGCGTATTCCACCAGATGCGCGTTGAAATAGGGATAGGCATCGTAGTCCAGAATACCGTTGTGCGCGTAATAGCGGCCATCCAGAAAGCGCTGCTCGGCCCGGATCTGCTTGGACGTGTCCGGGTGATAGTCGACGCCTTCGTGGAGATCGTGCGAAAGGCCCCAAAATCGCAGCACGAGCCCGGTCGCGAGAATCGCAAACAAAGCCCAGCGGCAGCCGCGCGACGTTCTCAGACCATTATCTGTCGAGGGAATTACCACCGGCAACTTCATGCGACTGCTTCCCGGAATTTTCGGATTTGCGACGGGTACTGTTTCTCTTTCGTTAAAACGGATTATACCTGACTCGGCGGAAGACAGAATACAGAATTCTGATCGGTATGTCCCGTTCAAGGCAATAATCCGCGTTTTGCCACATATGCCCCCCTGCCAAAGTCCCTGGCTCATTCCTCCAAGGGTTCGGCAAGAAAGCATAACGCAGCGGCTTCGGATTCTTCGATAGCGATCTCAACCGCTCTTTTCGCCCGCACCAGCAAGGCGTGCGCGCGGCGGCGGGCGATTTCTGCATTATCAATGGTCTTTTTGGATCCGATTACTTGGAATGTAATCAATGGTTCACGTCAGACTGTTCACCGGCGAGTGGAAACCTGCCTCGATCATTATATGGAGCAAATCGTTGGCGGCGGACAGGGTCAATTTGCGGTCCAAAACGGCCGCCTGCAGGATGCCGATGGTTCCCGTTACAGGAATTCGCATGTCGGCGCAGGTCCGTCGGGTAGCCAGGTCGTCCGTTACAACAACGCCATGCCGACGATGGGCGGCCGCGATTGTGCCGGCCTCGCCTTCGCCCAGGTGGGCGACGAGTTGCCGGAAGGTCGTCCGTTCGTCACGGTCCAGCGACACCATGCGCAGGAGCCCTTTATCCACCAGGTCGAGCCCGTCGCCCAGCGGCGCGTAGCCGGCGGCCACTCCGCGTGTCAGTTCGTCAACCACCTGGGTGGCCACGAAGCCACGTCCGCGGTAGCGGCCAATCAGGACCTGAAGCCCGCCCGCCAAAGCGAAGTTGGAGAGCGTCACGCTGTCGAAAAACCAGCCGCCATGCTCAGGCATGGGCAAGGTCTTCCTTGGCGGAAACCGTGTTTTGCGCGATACCGCGTTCGTTGAGCCACTCCCGCGCCGCGAGCAAGGAAAGCCCCATCGCCTCGGCCAGCTTTCCGAGGCTGACATACCCGCCCCGGTAGGCTTCCAACGCCTGCCGTTGGGCAGCCGTCAGTCCCAACCATTCCGTCTGATAGCAGGTCTGCACCGCCTGGCGCACCAGTTCGCCAACGGTTACCTGCCGCCGCCCAGCCACATGTTTCAGGCCCTGCGCAACGGCGGGTTCGACCTTGATGTGCAGCGTTGCCGTTTGTGCCATTGCGTATCTCCTTGCTTATATGATGTACAAGATTAGGTATATCACGCCGAAGACATGAACGTCAAGGCATAGTAATACCATGATCAGGGCAGACGCATCTAATTTCTCTTTTTTTCTGTCTTTTTCGGGGTCCGGAGCGGTTAATGCGGCAGGAGTGGACGAACGTTTGCAGTCTTGATGGATGACTTGACGCGTCGTTGGCGGGTTTGGCGGACGATGAGTT
>CAIYGI010000172.1 GCA_903925685.1 uncultured bacterium | reverse complement strand
TCAGCGCACTCCTCGCAGATTTAACCCACGCCGCTTTTTACCACCCTGAAACCGGCGCGCGTTTGATCTACGAACTCGCCTGATAAATACCAGAAAAGTGCCAACTCATTTTCCTCCGAGATCAGGAAGTGTGAAGTTGACCGTGTGAAAAGGTCATTAAACTATCATCTCGCGCGGAGATAAGCAACTGTTACGGCGGCAGCCCTGCAACTGTTGCGGAGAAAACGCATGCCGTTTCCGCCAGCGATGGGACACTTTGGCACACTTTGGCACACTTTTGGGAGTTTTAGGCTAGCCATTAGTAAATTTAACCGGGCTGGACAGTTCAACGACACGATGGATGACCTCCGACCTCTGGCTCCCCCCGCTCGCCGACTCACCGATTCACCGTCTCACCGTCTTTCCGCTTTCCCTCGTTCATCGGTGAATATCCAGCGCGGTTCGCTTTTAGATTGCTTTTGTAACTCCAGAGTGTACATTAATGGCACGAAGTCAAACCTCAACGACGGTTTAGTGCTGTTCGTTTACGCAGATGTAAACCCAGAGTGGTCAAAATGAAGTCCAAAATAAACCAATTACTGCAACACTGGCCAAGGGCACGGTGGCGGCGGGCTCGTGGCTGAAGACGCACGGTGTATACCGGCAGTTAGCCAGGCGCTACCCGCCGGAAACGCGCGATCTATGCGCTGCGGCGCAGGTCCTCTTCGAATTGTTCGTGTCCGCGCCAACACTGTCCCTGGCCGACATCTACGGCGGCAAAATGTGCGCCGCACTGGACCGTCAACACCCGCGAGACCTGTACGACATGCGACTTCTATTCGCGAACGAGGGACTGACGCCTCAACTCCGGCGGGCCTTCGTGGTCTACCTGGCTTCACACGACCGTCCGATGCACGAATTGCTCGACCCGCAGTTCAAAGACATTGCGAAGGTTTATGCGGGGGAAATCGCCGGCATGACCCGCGAAGAAGTCCCGATCGCGGCCCTGTGCGAGACGCGAGAACGACTTGTGACCGAGATACGTAAGAACCTCGACGCAGACGAGAAGCGATTCCTGGTGTCCATCAAACGTGGCGAACCGGAACGGGACGCGCTTGGCATCGTACATCTTCGCGAACTACCGGCTCTACAATGGAAACTCCAGAACATCCGAAGGATGGAAAAAGGCAAACGCAAGACCGCATTGGAGAAACTCCAAAAAACCTTGGACATGTAGTGCCCACTTTCCGCATTCACCTCCCCGCTCTCCGCTCCCCGCTTTCGTCCGATTCACCGATTCACCGGCTCTTCCGCCCTCCGCCCTCACTGCTTACTGCTGACCGCCACTGCCCACTGTTCCCTTTCCGCTTTCCGCTCCCGATCCTTTCTCTTGAATACCACCCACTCAAGATGTACTTTACTCGCATCAGCAGCGTTTCCATCGAGCCGCAAGTTACCCGGAATAGCATCATGGCCAACGAGACGTCATGAAACTCATGCTGGACCGCATGCCCCAACACCCAAGGGCCGGTCTGGCCCCCGAGGAACTACTCAAGGTGGCCGGCTTTGTGCGCAAGGACTACATCACCGGAAAACCCGGCTACACTCTCGCCGCCGCCTTGATGTTCGGCTATGACACGACCATCCAAAGCGCCGCGCCGGGCTACAAATTCGACGCCCTGCTGCGCCGCCAAGACACCGAACGCTACGACGACCGCCTGACCGTCCGCACGAACCTCATTGACGCCTTCGACCTGCTCATGGGCTTCGTCGAAAAGCACCTCAACGATCCCTTCTACATGGAAGGTGTCACCAGCGTCAGCCTGCGCTCCATCATCTTCCGCGAGTTGGTGGCCAACATCATCGCGCATCGGGAATACACCAGCGCCGCGCCCGCGACGATGATGATCTACCGGGATCGGGTCGAGTTCAAGAACCCCAACGTTCCGCACTATCACGGGCGCATCGATCTAAACCGCTTCACTCCATACCCCAAGAACCCCACCATCTGCAGGTTCATGGTCCAACTCGGGCGCTACGAAGAACTGGGCTCCGGCGTCCGAAAGGTCAACAAGTACCTGCCTTACTATGCTCCGGGCGCAGGCAAGCCGATTTTTGAGGATGGCGACATGTTCTCTGTCACCGTGCCACTGGGCGACGCCGCAAAGGCAACCGGCAAACCCGAAGTCACCCCACCAGTCACCCACCAGTCGCAGTTATGCTCCGCCTACTTGGCACAACGGGAGAACTCGGTAGCGCCGAAATCCGCAAACGTCTCGCCTTAAAGGATCGAACACATCTGCGCGAACGTTACCTGAACGCATGTCTGACAGGTAAGTGGATCGAACGCACCATCCCCGACAAACCCAACAGCCGCCTCCAAAAGTACCGCCTAACACCCAAGGGCCGTGCCGCACTCGCGCACTAACGCCAACCGTCAACTCTTCGCTGATCCCCGACCTCAGACCTCCTCCACCGCCCTCCGCCCTCTTTTTTCTACTGAGCCTTTTGCAAAACTCCTAAATTGGCCTGAATTACGAGGTGTGCGGGGTTGACCTTGTCGGACGGGGGGCGGGGTGCCGCTTGATGGGCAGCGGTATTGCGCGTTGGGCGGTCAGCGGTTCAGCGGACTTCAGTCGC
>CAIYGI010000171.1 GCA_903925685.1 uncultured bacterium | reverse complement strand
CGACATCAATCCCTGCAGGGGTATCACCTCTTCATCGGCGGTGATCGCACCAGTCGGGTTGTGGAAGCAGTAGAGCAATTCTGTTTCCCGACAATGATGTGCCTCATAGCAAAAAACAGCATGGAATCACAGTTGGCGCTGCGCCCCAAAAAAGAAACCAATCTGGGGGACCAACACAACGACGGGGGCTTTTATTCGGACCGGAGCCGCCAGTTCGTTGAAATGCCTCAAAATGTGTATTTCAAATTCGATTTCGGCGCCGGCCGCAAGCCGGCATATGCCGATTTCTTCGGTGCGACCCGCCTGAAGGATTGCGATGTTCCGTTCCGTCCGGTAACCGTCGATACCGCTTATTCCTACGGCCAGCGCTACGGATGGATTGCCTCCGGCGGTTTGCGCCGCGTGGCCTGTCCGGGCAAAGACCCGCTTTCCCGGACGGCGCTGGAAGATCAAGCCCCGGCCACGTTTCGTCTGCGCCTGGATGCCGGCGCCTACCAGTTCCTGCTCTTGCACGGCAACGGACAAAAAATCTGCACCCGCATCGAATGTCCGCAAGCTAACGCGCAGTTTGCCTTCATAGCGCCAGACGGGGATTTGGGAATCGAAGGCTTCGGCATCCGGATTCCTTCCGAACAGCCGATCGATCTGATCTTCAGCACCAAACGCGGCTGGCGCTGGCGCGTGAATGCCCTGCTGGTCAAACGAGTATGGTAAAGAGCATTCTGGGCATGGTTCACGGTTCAACGGTCAATGTCTGAAACGGAGAAGAGCGATGAGACATGGAATAGCAATGTGGGGGATTGGCGCGGCGCTGCTCGTGGTGGCTGCCGGGTGCACGGAGGCGCTGGAAAAGCCGAAGGAGAAGGACGCCGAAGTTCGGGCGGCGCCGCTGACCCTGGTGGAGAAAGGGGTGAGCCTGGCGCCGATCATCGTGTTCTCGAACGCCCCGGCGTTCACCCGGAAGGCGGCCGACGAACTGGCCGTTTATATCGAGAAGGTCAGCGGCGTCAAGCCGCAGGTCATTGAAGGCCTGCCAGATCCAGTGCCGGAGCACGCGATCTGGGTCGGATTCCAGCCCAAACTCAAGGAACTCTTCCCGAAAACGGATTTCGATTTCAAGAATCCGGAAGAAATCCTCATTACCGCCAACAAACACCATCTGGCGATTGTCGGACGCGACCGCTGGGATCCGGAACACATGGTGGTGAAGGCTTATTACTCCAGGGGACTGATCAAGGGCTGGCAGCAGGAATTCGGCACGGTTAACGCGGTATACACCTTTCTCCAGGATTATCTGGACGTGCGCTGGCTCTGGCCGGGCGAGATCGGCGAGGACATTATCCGGAAGGAAAAGATTGCCTTCGCTCCATTCGCATATCGCTATGGACGACTATTACCGGCGCGGGTTCGGGCTGGCCGCCGGGCAGTTGAAGGCATACTGGACGTTGCTGGAGGATACGCGCAACCGGATGGTTGACGGCAAGCTCACGTTTCCACAGGCCTATAACGCCGCGTTTTACAAGCGGGCTGGCGACCTGCTGGACGAGGCGGATGCCGTGGTGGCGAAGGCCCCGGAAATCTACCGCCGGCGGATCGCGTATGTGCGCGTCGGGCTGAATCTCACGCGGAAGATCAACGAGGCGCGCGATTTGATGGACCGGTATAAAAAGAGCCATGGCGAGGACAAGGAAGCGGCCGACCGGGTGCGTGCGCTCTGGAAAGAGATCGAGCCGATCGCAAAGGAAAAGGAGAACTATATTTATCTTCATGAGTTCATGAACATCAGGAACAGGCTCCATCCGGATTTCAAGAAATAAGCAGGAGACTCATATGTTACGTTACAAAGACATGCCGGTTCTGGCGAGCGAGGCGGCGATTCGAAAAGCGGCGGGAGTGACGGTGGAGATCGGCCCGCCGCAGGTCGTCGCCGCCAGGGATGACTCGCCGGACGAGGGGACTTTTGTGGGGCCCAAGTTGCAGCGCTTCGGCAAGGCCATCTATTTGAACTGGTGGTTTTGGTGGGATGCGGAATGCCCTTTTCTGCCAGACCAGCCCAACGGACGCGTGAGCCATGACGGCGGGCTGACGTGGGAAAAGCATACGATGCTCATGCCGACTGGCGCGAAATACCAGACCGGCGAGCGCGAGATCACCTGTTGGTTCCCGGATGCCTTTGAAATCCCGGGCAAGCCCGGGGTCTACAAAATCCCCACCTGTGAACCAGCCCCCGCAACTCGCGACCGGCCTTGATGGCCGCCTGCGCCTCCTCCGGTAGCGACAGCGTGGACAGTTTCCGTCTCGTAGAACTCTTCGGCGGTTTCGTCCGGACGCAGGGCGCGGAGAACCAGCGCGCCTTCGTAAACGCCGTCGTCAGCGGCCGCTTCAGGATGCGAGAAATCGAACTTGACACGGATCGCGTTACCCGGGCCCGGGTCCAATTCATGCCTGTCCGCCTCTAGGTCTCCGTCCGTGATATGCAATGCGTCGAAATTCAGCACCGGCATCCCGCTGGCCAGCAGCCCTTCGCCGTCGGGGTTGCGAAAGGCCCCCCAGCGCACGTCGTCGCAGCCGCCGCGCACACCCTGTGGGGAGAACTCGCTGATCGTGGCGGTGTAGTCTCCGATGAATGCCGCGCACTTGCGATCATGATTAAATCCGCGGCCGTACCAGTGCATGCGCTCAAAACCGGCGGGCAGGGTGAGCTCGAGTCCAATACGCAACAACGCCGGCTGTCCCTTCGCAAGAATGGACCGCTGCCGGATTTGCAACTCGCCGTTCGGTGCCAGGCAATAGGTGGTCTCGCAGCGGATCGGCGGTGCGGAAGCGCAGTTATTGTGAAGTGTGGCGACTTTTACCGTGGCGCCGCCTGAATCCAGTATTTCCCAATCAAATTGCGCCAACTCGCGCCGCACGGGTTCCAGTCCCGCTTGTGCCAACGCATAGCGCGCTACCGGACCGCTGGCAAGCCGTTCGACGCCCCCGGCGATCCATGAGGCCAGTCGCCCATCGCGGCGGTCCCAGCGCAGCGCAGCACCGCCCACGCGCAAAACGATCGCCTCCGCGTCCGCCTGGCCTTGCACCCGCACACCGGCTGGCAGGTTTGGCCACTGCCGCGCGCGGACCGGCCATGGCAGGGCGAATTGCTCCAGGGCCAAGGCCTGCCCCGCCGTTCCCCAAGCTCCGTCGCGTGTCGATTCACAACTCAGATCGAGGCGGTATTCGGCGCCCGGCAGCGGGGCGGGCGGCGGCGGCAGTGGCAGTGCGATGGCCGCCCGTTCTCCGGCCTGCAGGCACGGCAGATCCACGCGCCCGGCCGCCAGTCCGCGCCCGTTCTCGGTGACCGTCCAGATCAGCGCCAGGCCATCGAGCGTACGCGTGAGGTGCCTGTTCCATACGGTGACTCGTCCGTGCTTAAGGTCGTCAGGCGTGGACAGCAATTCCACGGGGGGTGGCGATGGGTCAGAATGCAGAATGAATGTCACGTCGGGCTCTTTCAAGGACGGTGACGCCGATCGCCACCTTATATAGATTCAGCATTTTCATGTTCTGTATCCTGAGCCTTTTGCAAAACTCTCGCAAGAGCGGTCGGGACGGAGCCCGACCCTCCAGAAGAAGGAGAAAACGGCCTGTTTTCAACAATGGAGGGACGACCTCCGTGTCGTCCGCGGGAGTTTTGCAAAAGGCTTTCCTGACTTCTGAATTCTTTCTTCTGGATGCTGACTCCTGACTACTTGTATTATGCTGGCGCCAGGGCATCGATGCTCGCGATTTCCCCGGGCGAGAAGGCGCGATTTTTCAACGCCGCGACATTTTCCTCGATTTGCGACACCCGGCTGGCGCCGATCAGCGCGCAGGTTACGCGCGGATCGCGCAAGACCCACGCCAGCGCCATTTGCGCCAAGGTCTGCCCGCGGGCCCTGGCCAGTTTCTGGAGTTCGCGAATGCGCGCCAGCTTCTCCTCGGTAATGTCCTTTGGGCGCAAGGTGCCGGTTGCCCGTCCGGCGCGGGAATCGGCGGGGATGCCGTTCAGATACTTGTCGCTCAACACTCCCTGTGCCAGCGGGCAGAAGGCGATGCAGCCCACGCCCTCGCGCTCCAGCAGATCGAGCAGTCCGCCTTCGATCCAGCGATTTAGAATCGAATAGGAGGGCTGGTGAATCAGGCAGGGCGTACCCATTTGGCGCAGCATTTTAATCGCCGCCGCCGCCTGCTCGGGGCGATATTGCGAAATTCCCGCATAAAGCGCCTTGCCCTGGCGCACGGCGGAGTCGAGGGCGCCCATGGTCTCCTCCAGCGGCGTGTTGGGGTCGGGCCGGTGGGAGTAGAAGATGTCCACATATTCCAGCCCCATGCGCCCCAGACTCTGGTCCAGACTGGCCAGCAGGTTCTTGCGCGAACCCCAATCGCCATACGGACCCGGCCACATGCGCCAGCCGGCCTTGGTAGAGATTACCAGTTCATCGCGCAATGAGCAAAAATCCTCGCGCAGCAGACGCCCGAAGTTCTCCTCGGCCGAACCCGGCGGCGGGCCGTAGTTGTTCGCGAGATCGAAGTGCGTGATGCCGAGATCGAAAGCCCGCCGCAACATCGCCCGGCTGTTTTCCAAAACATCCACATGTCCAAAATTGTTCCACAGCCCCAGCGCGAGCGTCGGCAGCATCATCCCGCTGCGCCCACAGCGGACATAGGGTATGGACTCGTAGCGGTCGGCGTTTGGCGTGTATTGCATCTTATGCTCCTAGTAGTCGCGGCCTTGTTTCTCGGGCGTTCAGTGTTCGGTGTTCAGTCCCCATATTGATATGTCATGACCGGCTGAGTTCCTGCTCCGTGGGCAGGTGGAAAGATCCCGGTGGCAGGTGTTCGCCAATTCGCCAGATGCAGTCTGGTGAATTGGCGGGGCGGGAGGTCGAAAAGATGCACCAGACGCTGTCTGGCGAATCACGAGGATTCTTTCGTTGTAAACTTTGTGAAATTGTGGAACCGTCCGATTTAACCAAGATGCCCTCACTGTTTTCCTGTGCATCATCGCCCGCCCATCCTTGCGCCGCTGCCCCCGCCACGCATCCAACTCCGCCCGCACCCGCTCCAGCCCCACCGACACTCTGTCTGTGTTCATCGGTTGCCATCTCCTTTCGTGGCGACCAATTTATCCTAACGGGCAGGAAGAATGCACACACGCTTGTCGAAGGGACACGTTTGTCACCAGTATCTGTTCGTGCAATTCTTGAAGTCGGGTTGCCACCATGCCGCGCCCGATTCCACCCAACTTGAACAATTGGTAGGTGTGCTGTCTGCTGCCCATTGCGCCCATCCAAATGCCCATATATGTGCTTTCCAGTCAGTCCAACAGTACTCCCCATCCCACCAGAGGGTAACACTGTTGGTAAGCGTTGCAGACACTCCGGCAACGCGGCCTGACGCGGTGAGTGGTTCAGAATACACCCCGTCAATCCATACCCATGAACTCGTAATCATACCGCCCGTCCCTCGCCACCGAACAGCCTGTCCACCAGCGGCAGTGGCCATATTTGTGACCGTTAAGAGACGCGACTTTACCGCAGCTACTTCGTTGCCAGCATACGGACCTTGGCGACGGAAGGGCGCGGTTCCCCACCCGGATGCGTTAAAGGATGGGTTCCAGCCTGGCCCGTTGGGAAAGTTAAAATCCTCCCAAAAATCGCCTGTATCCCAGTTAGCATGGTGGCTGATGACCTCCGCAAAAGATGGGTGCTGAGCGGGACTGTTTGACCATTGCATGAAACTATCTGGGTTAACCGGCGGACAGATGATCGAGTAAGACTCCTTAATAATGTCGTCGTAAGTAATCACTGGCGGATTCGTTGGAAAATAGATGTAATCATCCCATACCATTTCATCGTCGTGCCAAAAGGTGTACCAGTTAGAACTCCAACCTGTAATTACACCGCCGTCATACGCTCCTACCGACTGCATGGAACTATCCCCTGTCACCACGTTGGTATTGACTGCCTGCGAATTCGTCCACACCACAGTTCCCCGAAAGACAGCGAGCGCATTCAACGTCTTGTACCGTTCTTCCAAGCACTGCGAATATATCCGCCACAAACCAACCTCGGGCCAAGGGCCATCCCAGCCCTCGTCCCAACCAGTAGGGGGAGGAACCGAATAGACGGGCGCATGGGTTACTTCGTTGGCATCAATCCAAGAAGGTTCGCTCGTGAATAGTGTCCCTTGGGGGGAGGTTACGACTGTTTCCCATCCATAATATGGATCTATGTTTGTTGTAACAACCTCCGTATCGTAGTTGCCTATCGGAAATGAAACAAACAACCCCGTCACCGATAGCGTGGAAATATTCGTAAAACAGATCGAATTGGTGTCCGCGTAATAAGGCACGAGGGTTTTGATTGTAGCGTCCATGGTGGCAACTGAGTTTTGATCGAAATACCACCCAGCATCGTCCGTCTTAACAAATGGCGGGTTGACATGATAGTGAACCGGATTGGTGGAATATTGCGTCGCCTGGCAACGTTCATTCACGCCAAGCACACACTCCTTACCCTGTGCCACGATATCTTTCAGGTCGCCTGCGGTCGTCCAGTTCGGATAGGATTCGGCATGACCGCCGGCAACCAGGGCCATAAACCAGAGCGACCCAACCATCCGCAAATATCCGGCTTTCATTTGTGACTCCCGTCATCCGCCAATGTTTTAATTCCAAATGGCACTTCATTCCGTCTTGGTTGTTACAGGGTTTCAACCCTTAAAGGTCTCGCCATGCTTCCTTAACACCCATTCCCGCCGTCATCATTGATCATATTTGTCTCTTGCCGTTGGCGAGATAATCATCATTTGGGGAGTCACTATTATTTCTCTGTTCGGACTTTCCAGATGCCCAATGATTTGTCCAGTTCTACACGGAAACCTGCATGTTCCAACTCATTCTTCAATCTGGAGATGGCGGCGGATGTCTCGCCTGAATCTGCTATAATACCTTGCATTTTCTCGGGCACAGAAAGGCTACCGTAATTCTGTTCCCAAAAATTCAAATCTACCAGCGCATTTACCGCGGACATCGGGAGACCAGCGTTATTTATCGCCAAGTTACGACCATCAAACCACTTACTCCCGTCCCAAACAGGGATTGCTCCCGCTTCTGCTAATGTTTTTCGCGTTGCCCTTATTTCATTAATGACCTGTTTCTGCGCGGGTGCGGGATTTACAGTAGTTTCGATGCCAAGTCTATATCCTTTTTGTAAGCGCGTCAGCATCGCCAAGGATTCCGCACGTTTGGTTGAAGCGACTTTGTGCATGCCGTTACTCAATGCCAAATCAACACCTGTTTTGTCCATTTCTTCTTTCAGTTGATGAATCTCCGCGATATCGCCTGAGTTGGAAGAAACAGATTGTTCGAGTTGGTTAAGGCGGTTGATTTTCGCGTCAACGGATTCCACAAAAGAAGGTTTCACATTCGTTAACGTGGAAGACACCTCTTTGTTCGTTGCGTCGCCATCTGCGAATCCTTTCATACTTAAACACGCGCTGACGCACATTGTTGCCATGTATACGATCTTTCGCATGATTTTCTCCTTGTGTTATGGATGTGTAAAGACCTTTGCCCCGGAAGCGTTGGTCGTTACGGTCACCCTGTAATCCCATGTCTTCGTGTCAAAGGGATTTCCTAGAACCGGTTGAGAGGCGGCGCCAGATGACGGAATATCATTGGTACAGTACAATCCGATCTCGAAACTGACGTCGCACTTGACGTTCACGTCGTAATTTCCGGGATGCGGACTATCTCCCACATAGTAAACGTTGCCTCCGGCCGAATGGTGACCATAGTGGGGTGGACTCCAGTAAGTCGGGTCATCATCAACCGAATCGATTTGCGAATTCGTGAAATTGAAGTCTACCAATGAATTATACATCTGAACCAGGAAGTAGCTGGTCCCATTGGCCTGCTTCATATACCCTTGGAGTTTTTGCACAAAACAGAAATGTTGCGCAGCAACGGCACCTTGCGGTGTTGGCGAGAACTGATGACTAATGCCCTTGTGACTTTCGTTTGTGTTTGTCGTATCGTCATAGAAATTGTTGGTCTGAACGATATTTCCTGGCACATAGACCGTTAGTCCGGCTTCAGCATAGCAGTTCGTACTGTCCAGCGATGTCGCTCTTATCGCGTAATTCGTTCCTACTGTTCCGGAATTAACAACGGCCTGATTTCCGTTTGGAGTTACGGTGGCCCCCCCTGACAACCCGGACGGATTGATTGACCAAGCAACGCCATTCGGAACGAAACTATTGGTCACATAATACACGACATTGGTTAGGCATCTTGGACAACCTATACGGTTTGTGGGAGCAATTACAACTTTAAGTATTCGCACCGTGCAAGTATCGTAACAATTGGTCAACAGACTAGACCACGCTCGCACCACGTAGGTGGTAGACACTGAATTGCTCGGGTTGAATGTAAAGGTCCGGTAGTCGGTGCCGATTACTATATCGCTCATCCCCGCCGGACTGCTTGTCCACACCACGCCGCCACCATACCAGTAACTGTTCGCTGTCAGGTTCAAGGTCGCGCTGGATATCGAACCATCCACGTTCGTCACCGTCTGTTCGATATCTATGCGGAGGACGGGTAACCCCACCTCATCCCAAAAATTGGTGTTATCCACCGAAGTAGCCCGAACTTTGTAATTCGTCGCCACGTTGCCTGGAGTAACGCCGGCAAAATGCCAGTCATTGGATGGGTGAACGACCGCCCCGCCGGAACCCGATAAATCGGGAGTTAAAGTCCAGGTCACTCCGTTGGGAATATTGGTGCCTCTAACAGTATATTGCACATTACTGCCGCCCACGCAGGCGGCCGCCGTCCGTGGCGTAATCCAGATACGCGGAATGCTCAACTGGTAAAAGACATTCGTAATATCGACCTGAAACTTTCTGGTTTCGTTTGTATCCGCGCCGGGAAAATTGGTCGGGATGTGGGGGCCGATGTCCACCACGCTTGTCATCGGCGGATAATTTCCAAGCGTGCCCACGATCACGTTCGTAATCAGCACCGGAATTCCGCCGGAGGTTCGCCACCAGAGCGAGGTTGACGATTGAAAGGCGATCCGGTTCTGCAAAACCCAAAGATAGGCGCCCCAGTCGCCCTGGGTCGACTTGGCGCCGCGAATCCAGCCCACATTGTCGTATATCTTGCCCGGAAAATTCGACGGCGTGCCGTTATACGCCAGCACCCCGTTCCAGGCGCCTTCGGCAGTCCCATAGCAGATGGTAATCGCGGTTTGCCGTAAAATCGCGTAGGTCTCGTTGGAATCAAGCAGGATCGTGCCGGGAACGGTAGCGGTTAATTGCTTCGCCGTCGAGTTCAATTGCGGAAAAGTCGGCACACCTCCAAGTTGAGTGCCCACCGGCCCAAAAGTCCGGTTCGTATAATAATACGGCGTTTGGGCGGAAAGAATCGAAGAATTTAGAATGCAAAACGCGGCAACGCAGAAAAACAGAGCCCCTTGCAGAATGGCCGCAAAAGAACGCATGGATCGCAGAGGGTGGCGGTTTCTCTGTGTTCCTTGCGATCTTTTGCGGAAACTCCGGTTGTTCTGCAAGAGGCGCAACAATCCGAATTTTGTGCTCATCATCTTTCTTCTCACTCCGTGCTTTTGCACTTCTGAGCCTTGTCTTACTGCTGCGTGTAAAATTTGCCCGAAAGCGCGCTCAGCGCATCCCGCATATCGATCAAATCGGCCTGCGAGCCTGGGGGGTTGTTGAATACCGGCACAGTTCCGTAGAAAATCATCCAATGTTGGATGATTATCTCCCTTGCCGAATCGCCAAGCAATGGGTCAAATCCATGCGCCACTTCCCAGTCGTCCGGAATGCCGTCCTGGTCCGTATCGGCGACTCGCGGATTAGTCGCGTTTGCCTGTTCCATGGCATTTTTCAATCCATCGCCGTCAGCATCGGCTTCGGCCTCCACCATGGCCGCGACGGCGTTAGAGGATAATGCCGCGTCGTAGAACCTGACATCCGCAATGCCGCCGTGCCAACGCGTGTGAGTGGGGTAAGCATCAGAGGGATCGAACTTGCCTATCATCAGAGGGGCTGAGTTTGCGGCAAAGGGCGTGGGGACCGCGGAGTTGCCGCACTCCTGGCCATCCACGTAAAGGCGGGCCGTGCCGTTGCTGTAGACCCCGCAAACGTGAACCCATCGTCCCGTAATCAGCACGCCGCTGTTGATCCAGGCGTTCGAGCCGTAATTCCCGACGTTGAACGCAAATCCGGTTGCCCCGCTGGGATCGGCGGTCTCCACGTATATCTGCCAGCCATCCGTCCACCCCGCCACGTCTGCCGTCTTCTCTACGATGACCGGATAGTTGTTCGTCGCATCCACCGCGTAAACCCAGGCCATGACCGTGAAAGCGTTGGTCGGCATCAGGGCTGCGCTGTGGGGAACCGTCACCACGCCGCCCTGGCCGTCGAACGCCATCGCGGCGCCCATAGGCGATCCATTGGTCCATACCAGGTGTTCCGTACCGGCAAGCGAGCCGTTATGAGCCTGGCCGCTGCTGTCCGAGGCCGTGGCGCCCGCCCCTTCCTGGAAGCGCCACCAAGCCATCAAGTTGGTGGACATGCCGGAGTATGGATCGAACCCATTCTGGATTTCCCACCAGTCGGGCAGGCCATCGCCGTCCGTATCCGGATCAGTCAACGCGATGACGAGATTGGTGCGATTCGCGTCCAGGTAGACGGGATTATTCGCGCATATACCCCACGCCTCCCAGGAATCGTTCGTTCCTCCTCCTTGGGAATCCATCCACGCGCGGACCCAATAATATGCGTTGGTCTCAAGATGCGTGGCCAAGAACGAGCCAGAGACATCACAGGTGACTGTTTGGGTGACAGCCAACATATTGGAAGATGTGCAGATCTGAACATAAACCACGCCGCTTTGGCGGCCGGTATAGACCAGCGTTCCGCCAAGATTCCAAGGATGGCTGGCCGCAATCGTCGGGTCATATCCGGCTTGGTATTCTTCCAGATTCGTGTATTCGTCGTTGTCCAGGTCCAAAGCGGCGTCTGCCGCATTGGTGGGACAAAGGCCGTATTGGACTTCCCACCCGTCCGGCATTCCATCATTATCGGTATCTGGATTAAGCGGATCGGACGAGAACCGCACGATCCCCACTTTCTCGCCATTGCCTTGCACCGCACAAGCCGTGAAACTCGCGGGAGGCTGCCCGATTGGTTGTTGCCAATTGGTGAAACCGACCACGCGTCCGTCTGCCGTGAGCGCCAAGTATGAGTCCCCGGAAGCCCACAGGCCAACGCCGTTCGTAACAACTTGGCCAGTCGTCGTTGTCAGCCACCACCAAAAAGGACCGCCATTACTGCCCCAACTGCTCCATACGGCAATCCGGCCATCCGCCAATAGCGCCAAATCGTAGTCGTCGCAGGCGGCAATGGCCACGGTGTTAGTCGCTTCCGCCGGCGGCGCATCCATTGGCGAGAAGCATGAATCGTAACCCCAGTTCGTCATCGAACCGTCAGCCATCAGAGCAAGACCGTGCGAGCAACCCACGGCGATCGCGATGGCATTCGTCATGATGGGGGGAGGTGGCAGTTCCTCACCCCATATGCCCGTGCCCCAGTCCAGCACTTGGCCGTTCGCTTGCAAGGCCAGACTGTGTGTCCGTCCCGCGGCAATGGCCACCGCCTGGGTTGCTCCGGCGGGCGCTTCCATAGAGTAGTAGTGGTGGCCCCAATAGTCGTCGGCCACCCCCCAGTTCGTAACGCAGCCGTTGGACAACAATGCCAAACTATGCAGGCCGCAGGCCGAAATCGCAACGGCGTTCGTTACCGCCGGTGGAACATTGGTCTGCCCATATTCACCAGCCCCCCACGCCAGGACGCGGCCATCGGACAGCAACGCCAGACTGTGATTCTTGCCGGCGGCCACGGCCACCGCGTTCGTCACGCCTTGCGGCACGTTGGTCTGCCCGTAGTCATTCGCGCCAAAAGCCGCCAGGCAACCATTCGAGAATCGCGCAACAGAGTGCCCATAACCAACCGCCACGTCCACGGCGTTGATGGTGTTCGTATGGATGATCGTAGCGCCCGGATTCTGCCATGTCACGACCACGGGCATTCCGGCTTCAAAACCGTCTTTCAGGCCATCGCCGTCCGTGTCAGGGTTGTGAGGATCGGTCCCCAATTCGTATTCCTGAAGATTCGTCAAGCCATCGTGATCCGGATCCTGCGAGGCATCCGATGAATCCCGCGGATTGAGTCCGTGCGCCATCTCCCACCAGTCCGGCAATCCGTCAGCGTCCGTATCGGTATTTGTCGGGCATGTGCCGGCTTGAGCTTCCCGCCAATTGGAAAGTCCATCGCGATCGAAGTCGGCGCCCGCCTGATACAGGCCGGCAACACGATTGCTCGAAAGTTCCTGCCCGAAAACGAGCACATCGTCAAGCGTGCCGGCAAAGTGGTTGCTCGGGGAAGTGTCGACTGTCGCGCCGAGGCGGGGATTCACGGCATCCTGAGCGATCTCCCCAAAGCCGGTGCCCCAGTTGTAGTTGGTCTCAACGGCAAGCACGCCATCCACATACAACCGCTGGTAAAGACCGCCATAAGTGCCCGCAACGTGCCGCCAGACGCCGTTAGAGAGCGTACATGACAACTGGACGGTCTTGGCGCCGGAGGCGCAAATTGTGAACGCCAACTTGCCGTTTTCATATCCGAGACTGTACCCCGAGGAACCCCCGGAGACGCGCTTGCTGAAGAAGGCCGCGGAACCGTTCGTGTAATCGCGGTCAGGCCGCATCCAAAGCGCCAGACTGACGAAACTGGGCTTTAGACTGGTGTTGTTGGTCAACTGCACGTAATCGTTCGTGCCGTCCAGCCGCAGGCCGTTGCTCACTACACCAGAAGTCCAGGCGTTGGAAGTCGCATTCCACAGGATACCGTGGTTGGCGTTGGCCGAGGAATCCAACACATTCGTGCCGCTGGAAGCGTCGAGTTTCCACCAACCGGCGGCGTCGGAGCGTATGCCATCGAAGGCGTCCAGGCCGTACAGCACTTCCCACCAATCCGGCAAACCGTCGCCATCACTGTCGGGATCGGCCAGCGTCAGGTCGATATTCGTGATGTTCCCGTCGAGGAAAAAGGGATTCCCGGCATGCTCGCCCCACGCCTCCCAATAGGTGTCATCGTCGTCGCCATCCGTGTCCCGCCACGCCCAAATCCAGTAGTTCGTGTTGGGCGGCAGGTGCGTGATCGTGTAGGCACCCGGTTGCGCGATGCTAGTCGAGCGAACCCAGGTCCAATCGTACGCCGTCGCACTGGCAACCACCCAGATCGTGCCCGTCTGCGGGCCGGCGTAGGCGATTGTACCGCTAACGTTCCACGGATGGCTGGCTATATTGTTCGGATCGGTCCCGGCCTGGTATTCCTCAAGATTGGTGTATTCGTCGCCGTCCGGATCGTCGCCGGCGCCCGAATTCGTGATGCTGCCGAAATTGGCGATTTCCCACCAGTCGGGGATACTGTTAGTGTTCACGTCCGGATCGGTCAGCGATAAGTTGATTCCGACGACCTTGTTGGTGATCGTGATCGCGTTGGTGGAATAAAAGCCCCACGCCTCGGCCAGGCCGTTGCTGGCGTCGCCATTTGAATCCCTAAATGCCTTGATCCAGTAGTTCGTCGCCGTCAGATTCGGGATGAGATAGGCGCCAGGGCCGTTAAGCCGCACGGCGTGATTGGTTACCCAACTGTCGGACGTCTCCACCGCCAGCACGAAGACCGGGCCGGTCTGCCCGCCGGAATAATTGATCGTGCCGCGCACGTTTGGAGGGTCGTTGGGGTCAAGTGGGTTGTGGCCGTGGGCCACCTCCCACCCGTCGCTCATGCCGTCGTCATCAGTATCCCACTTTCGGGGGTCAGTTCCCCAAGAAAGTTCACCCTCAACGAACTGCCCGCCGTTTGTTGTCACGCCGTTCGGGTAGGCGTTTGTCGGCACGACGCCACTGTAACCGTCTACCAGACCGTCGGCATCGCTGTCCATGCTGTTTGGGTCGCTTTGGTACAGGCGAATCTCGCGAGCGTCTGGCAGTCCGTCAGCATCCGTGTCTGTCTGGGCGTCGCCGGCGGCGTAGAACTTCCGGACACTGGACGCCGTATTCGTATCGATCCACGTGAGGGAGTTGGTGCCCGCGGTGACCAGCCCCGTCGTCGCCACGGTCCACACGCTCGCAAGCAAGTCGGTACTGACGTACACTTCAAGGTGGTTGGTGAAATCGTTAGGGTAGGAAATCTGGACCGTCATCACGTTCGTGGCGTATTTCGCGTAGTCAACAACCATGTGGGCGTCAGCGTACTGCGAACGCATCATCGCCATCGCGCCCCCGCCGAGTTTCGAGCGAGCGAGCGTTCCACCGGCGGTCGCTGCGTTCTGCCGGGTCTGCGCGGCGATGGCGGCGAGCACCGAGCGCCGCATGATGAGGTTGACGAGATCTTCGTCGCTAATAAGGTCCATTTGCACGGTGAGCCGAGCCTGATCGTAAATGCCGAGCATTTCGGCCTTGCGACTCTCGGAGAGACCCCATGAATCGAGGCTGGGATAATTCTGGTAGACGAACCAGCGGGGGTTGTACCTGTCTGGCGGTGGCACAGATGCGATCAGGGCGCCGTTGGCGTTAAAAATCTCGCGGTAGCGGGTGAAGTAGTTCTCGGTGATCGAGACCGGGTAGACGGGCACGTCTTCGCGCGTCACCGGCACAAGGTTTTTGACAAAATCTCTTGAGAATCCGGCAGGATTGAAAGGAGAAAGGCTGAAAAAGGAACCCTGTTTCCACCAGCCGCGATCCGTGTCCGGCAGGGCAATGGGCATCCACCAGTTGAGGTCGGCCTCGTATTGGCGAATCAGATCGTTGACAGCCGCGAATTCCCGCGCTTTGTATTCGTTGTAGGCATCCTGGTCGAAAACTGTG
>CAIYGI010000170.1 GCA_903925685.1 uncultured bacterium | reverse complement strand
GGAATGCGAGCGGACATAATGAATATAGTGATATACCACCAATATATCGCCTGTCAAGACCAAATTACATCTTTTTTCAGATTCATCTAGGAAATTTACACCTGCGCACTCCCTGCCCGCTCTCTACGCGCGGATCATGGTAACACCTACCACCTACCACCTACCACCTACCTCCGCCGCTCTGCGCAGCGCATCAAATGTGCGCCCGGCGGTCGCGGCCCAGGTGAACGTGAGGGCGTGAGCGCGACCGGCCGCCACATGGTGGGCGCGGATTTCCGGGGGCCAGGCGACGACGGCGCGAATGGCCACCGCGAGGGCTTCGGGATCGCGGCCCGACGTGTAGGTCACCGCCGTGCCGCCGACCTCCGGTAGCGCGCCCTCGCGGGTGGAGACCACCGGCGCGCCGGCGGCCAGAGCTTCGAGCACGGGCAGGCCGAAGCCTTCGTAGAGCGAAGGGAAGACAAAAACATCCGCTCCCTGGTAAAGGGCGGTCAGCGCGGCGCGTGATACACCGGCCAGGCGGACAATGCGCGGACCAAGTCCGCTCGCGGCCAGCGCGCGCGCCAGCGCCGGCTCGCCGCGCCGCGGCCGTCCCACCAATACGAGCCGGTGCGGCAGTGTCTGCGCCAGGCGGGCGAAGGCGTCCGCCAGCAGCGGCAGGTTTTTGTGCGGATAACTGTTGGCTACGCAGAGCAGGTAGGGCGCGTCGCCGGGGATCAGTCCCGCCAGGAGCCGCGCGCGCTCATCCGCCGAAATCGGCGCCGTAAACGCGGCATCCACCCCGAGCGGCGTCACCACCGCGCGTTCTGAGCGCGCCGGCGTGAAGCGCAACAGTTCCGTCCTGGAAAATTCCGAAAGCGTCAGGATGCAGGCGGCGTGGCGCGCGGCCGCCTGCACCAGCGCGCCGGTTGTCCAGCGCGCCGGCGCGACGAGATCTTCCGGGAAACGCCGGTACTGCATGTCCAGCAGGCTGACGACCTGCGGCACGGCTGCGGCGAGCGGAGTTGTGTAACCGGGCGACCAGAGCACGTCCACACCCGCGCGCCGCAGGCGCGCGGGCAGCGCCAGCTGTTCCCACAAAATGCGCGCCACCCGGTTCGTCGCCCGCACGTTCAGGCGGTGGAACTCGGCGCCGCAGGCGGCGCCGAAGGTGGCGCGCATGAAAGCGTCATTTTCGATGGTGGTGAAAAATACGGGCGCCACTTCGGGGTGCGCCGACAACAGGGCGCGCAGGGTTTCCGTGAAATAGGTTTCCGATCCGCCCACTTCGCCGGGGATCAGGAAAAGCGTGTTGAGACCCAGGCGCATGACGTTACCCCTGGGCGGCGGTGCGGCGGCGGGCCATGGCGCGATAGGCCCGGACGATGCCCCAGCGCACGCCGGCATGCAGCAGCGTTTGCGGCGCAAAGCGGCCCGCGTCGTTCCGCGCCGCCTCCCATTCCTCGCGAAACTGCCGTTCGAATCCGCGCCCGCTGATCGAACCGGGATGCCAGCGGAAATCCGACAGCGGCGGGCCCGGCACGCGCACGGCGCCGCCCTGCCGCCAGAGGCGCAGCAGAAACTCGTAGTCCCAGGCCGCGTGCAGATCGGCGCGCAACCCGCCGGCGCGTTGCCAGGCCGCGCGGCGGAACCACATCGCCGGCTGCGAGACGTAATTGACGCACTGGATCGCGGGGCGGCACGACACCGAAAAAAACGCCTCCTTGAAGCGCGTGATGCCGGCGCGGATTTCGGCGTCCTGCTCGTCCACGATGCGGCAGCGGCCGAAGGCCAGGGCCCGTCGCGGCTCGGCCGAGAGCGCCGCCGCCACCCGCGCCAGGGCGCCGGGGTGATAACGATCATCGGCGTTGAGCCAGCCCAGCACGTCGCCCGTCGCCAGCCGCAGGCCCTTGTTGATCGCGTCCACGGGACCGTGGTCGCGTTCCACGATCAGGTGCGCCAGCGCGGCGCGGTGGCGTTCCAGGATCGCCAGCGAACCGTCGCTGCTTTCGCCGTCCACCACGATGTACTCCAGTTCCAGATCCCCGCCGCGCTGGGCCAGCACGCTTTGCATGGCCTTTTCCAGGAAACGCGCGCCGTTGAAGTTGGGCGTGACGATCGAAAATTTCATGCGGCGGGGCCCGCGGGCGGGCGGGGTGGCGAACCGGACGCCGCGCCTTCCAACCGGCTTTCCAGATGGTTCAGACGGGCATCGAGAATGGAGATTTGCTGGGCCAACCGGTCGACGTTGTCGCGCGCCAGCGACAAGGCCGTCGAAAAGTGAAACGCCACCAGGATCAGGAAGGTGAAGACGATGGCCACCACCGAGGTGACATACTGCATGCCGAACCAGAGGCTGAAAATGCGCAGAATATTCGGGAAGAAGGCGCACAGCATGATCACCGCTCCCGTCAGCACCCAGATGATCGCGTAGCGTTCGCGCAGACGGTAGCGGCGGATGGATTCGACGGTCACGAGCAGGACCATCAGGCTCACGCCGGCCATCAGCATCCGGATGCGCTCCAGATAGGGCATGGCGACGATCCAGGACAGGATGCAGGGCCAGACTGCCAGCGCCAGTCCGCACGCGCCCGCGACAATGGCGACCGTGGCGCGGTTCCACAACTGGCCGCTCCGCGCGATCCGCACCGTCCCCCACAAGGCGAGCGCCAGGCCGCCCAGGCCCGCGATCCAGCGCCAGCCGCCGGTCTCCAGCCATGCGTTCATAAACGCCTCCCCGTATGCTCGCGCGCCAGGCGCGGATCCACCTGGCGCATCCGGTCCACCAGCAGCGCCAGCCCCACCTTGAGCGCGAAGTAAGCCGTGTCCCAGCCTTGAATCGTCGATTGACCCGCCTGCCGCGGACGGAACGCCACCGGCACCTCCCGGAAGGAGTAGCCCTGCCGCCGCAGCAGCGCCAGCGCCTCGGGTTCGGGGTAGTCCACCGGATAAGTGTTCGCGAAGCAATGCAGCAGGGGACGGTTGAGCATCCAGAAACCGGAGGTTGGATCGCTGATGCGCTGGCGGCAGATCAGGGATAAAAACCGCGCCAGCAGTTCGATTCCGGCCGAGCGGTACCAGCCGGGCATGTAAGTTCCGCCGCCGCCGAAGCGGGAGCCGACGATCAGGTCCGCTCCGCCTTCGGCCATGCCCGCCGCCAGATCGGCGATGGCCGCCGGCGGGTGCTGCCCATCGCCGTCCAGACGCACGACATAGCTGTAGCCGCGCTGCAGGGCGTCGCGGAATCCAGCCTGCACGGCGCCGCCGACCCCCAGATTGCAGGGCAGCGACAACAGGCGCGCGCCCCCGGCCCGCGCCACGGCCGCCGTGCCGTCGCAGGAGCCGTCATCCACCACCGTAACCGGAAGACCGGGGAAGCGCTCGCGCAGTTCCGCCAGCAGCACGCCCAGCGCGCGTTCTTCGTTGAACGCAGGGATGACCGCGGTCGTGCCTTGCAGAATCTCCGCAGCGTTCATAACATTAGGTAATGCGCTTCTTCGTCAACTTGAGCAGGATTTTCCAGACTTTATCCGGCGATTCGTCGGCCATCAGCAGCTTGCGCGATTCCTCGTCGTAAAAGGTTTCCGCCAGACCGGCCAGCAGTTTGAGATAGAAGGCGCTGGCCGCGGTCGGAATGGCCGCGAAAAAGATGATCTTGGTCGGGTTATGGCCGCTTTGATCGAAGCGCACGCCCTTCGGCGTGATGCCCAGCGCGAGCGCCAGACCGCCGCCTTCGACGCCCCGCACGTGCGGGAAGGCGATGCCGTGATCCACGGCCGTGCCGACGATCGCTTCGCGCTTGAGCGCCGCTTCGATCAATTTGTTCGCATCGTCCACAAAACCTTCCGATTGCATTTTGCGGGCCAGTTCGGCGATCGCGCCGTCGCGGTCCATCGCTTTAAGCCGCGGGATCACCAGCGTCTGGTCCGAGAAACGCGCGATGCCGGATTTCGGCGTCTCGCCCGGCTTCATCGGCTTCATGATGCGCCGCGGCGCCCCCTCCGAGATGTAGAGGATGCGGTTGCAGACCGGGCAGGGCTGGAGATGCTTGGCCTGGCGCACCGTCTGCACGACGCTGGTCGGCAGCTTCATGCCGCAGCCGACGCAGATGTTGTTCGAGACCGGCACGATCAGCAGCGGATCGCGGGCCTGCATGCGCGTGACCAGCGCCTGAACATCCGGCGGCAGCATGCGCGTCAGTTCGTTCACCGCCGCGGTGAGTTCGTCCAGCCGTTCGCCCTTGCGCTGCGTCTTCTGCTCCGTGCGTATGAGCGAGAGTTCCTGAAGCTGAATCAGGTGGTTAAATATCGGCAACATTGAATTTCCCCCATGGTACGTTAATACCTTGGCGGATATAATCGCGCCTTAAGGCGGCTACTGTCAAGAATACTCTGGCGTTGCGCCCCCCGATTTGGTATCCCGAACAGCGCGCATGTTTACGGAGAGGTGGCCGAGTGGTCTAAGGCGCAGCACTGGAAATGCTGTGTACTCCAAAAGGGTACCGGGGGTTCAAATCCCTCCCTCTCCGCCATCCTACGCTCCGCGTCGGCAAATAAAAAGGGCGCTAACCTCCCTGCATTTCGCATGCCTCATGTGAGGGCCGCCAGGCCCCTTGGCGAAACATGGAAACCGGAAGGCGTGCCCAGGTGGGCGCGTCCTTCGCAATTTCGTTTCGCCAAAAGAAATCTGGCGGATTTCACATGAAACGATCTCTGACGCAAAATTTAAGTTTTTTCTATGTCAGTTGTTCTGCACACCTCACGCTTCGTGATGGGTCTCGCAACGAAGTCAAACAGTTTCTACCATGCGGTTTCTGGGAACACAAGGTCGAATTCCAGAGATTGCGAAACGGCGAAACGGAGCCGGTGCTGCCCCGGCAGAGGCCCTCCTTCGTCCCGGAGGCAGGACTATGGCGGGTAAACTCCGCGCGCCCCGCGACTTACCTGATTGCCCGGAACCGTATTTCGGCGTCGGCCTTTCTCAGACGAATCTTCAGAACATCCACTTCCGGGTCATAGGTCACTTTCGTTCCCGCCTCATGACCCGATACCTGGCGCGGGACTCCCCGACGGCAAAACCGATCCGTTTGCTCGGCGGGTCGGGCGGCGGCAAGAGGAGCGGGCGGATCTTCGCGTAGAGGTCGCGCAGCGCGGCATCATGCGACATCAACCCCCTCTCGATTTCGGCCAAACGCCTTTCCATCTCGCTTCGGTTCAGCAACTGCTCGCGCATCTTGATGAACGCCCGGACCACAAAGACGCTCATCTGCACCGCGCGCGGACTGTTCAGCACCGTGGCGGCCATGATGGCGCCGTGCTCGGTGAAGGCATTCGGCGCAACGGGCGAGAATTTGAGTTTGGAGAGGTGGTCACAATTTGTGACCACCTCGGCTTTTTCGTCATCCGTGAGGGCAAACAGGAAATCCGGTGGAAACCGATCGGCGTTGCGCTTCACGGCTTGGTTCAACACCTTGGTGGCGACGCCATAAATGCGGGCCAGATCGGTATCCAGCACGACTTTCTGTCCACGAAGAGTCAGAATCGCCGACTCAATCGTCTGTGCGGGGATGGGATACGAACATTCTTCCTTCCGAGGTTTTGTCATGCACCAGTCTCCTTTTCATCGGCGACAGCCGCAGACGCCCGACCTTATGGGACGGCATGCGCTTCTTCGAGACCCAGACGTAAACGGTTTCCGTCTTCATTTAGCAGCCTGCAGCGCGCCCAGTGGTCCGGTTGCCGCTCGGTTGGCGATATGGATCCGGCACGACAGGCGGATTGAACCTGGGGACAGCGGGGGTGGAATACGCAGCCGGGTGGGCGGCGGCCGGGGCCCGGCACGCTACCTTCGATGCCGTGCAGCGGCTGGCCCAGGGGATCGTCCAGGCGCGGCACGGCTGCCAGCAGTCCGCGGGTGTAGGGGTGGACGGGTGTGCGCAGCACTTCGGCGACGGGACCTTCTTCCAGCACCGTGCCCGCGTACATGACGAGCACACGCGCCGCCGCGCGGGCGACCAGTCCCAGGTCGTGCGTGATCAGCAGCATGGCCATGCCGTCCTCGCGCGCGAGCGCGGTCAGCAAATCCAGAATCTGCGCCTGCAGGGTCACATCGAGCGCCGTCGTGGGCTCGTCCGCCACCAGCAGTCGCGGCCGGCAGGCCAGCGCCATCGCGATCACCGCGCGCTGGCATTGTCCGCCGCTCAACTGGTGCGGATAGGCGCGCCGCAATTCGCCGGGATTGGGCAGGCTGACGCGTTCCAGCAGACGCAGGGTCTGCGCTGCGACATCCGCGTCCGGCTGGTGCCGGCGCACGGCTTCGTCCACCTGCGTCCCGATCGTCAGCACCGGATTTAGCGCCGCCATGGGTTCTTGAAAGATGTAGGCCAGCCCGCGCCCCCGTACGTCGCGTAGCGCGCGGCCCCGCGCGGGCACGAGCGCGCCATCGAAGCTGATCGTGCCGTGTTCGCGCCGCACCCCCGGCGGCAGCAGTCCCGCCAGCGCCAGCGCGGTGAGACTCTTGCCGCAGCCGCTTTCCCCGACCAGCGCCACTGTCTCGCCCACCGCCACGCTGAACGAAACGCCGTCCACCGCCCGCGCCCGCCCGCCGGCCGCCGCGACGGGCACGCTGACGCACAAATTCTCCACCGAGAGCAGCGTTGAGGGTGGAGTGTTCATGTGCAAGAGATGTTAGGCGGGATCGTAGGTGAAGCGGTAGCCATTGCCGAGATCCTCGATGACGCCGGCCTCCGCCCGTTTGAACATCACGCTGGCCTTACGCGGAAGTTTCATGATCCTTGACCGCCTCAAGATGGTAGCCGAACAGCGCGAGCACCTGGTTGACCTTGTCCATTCGGACTGTCGCTTTGCCCTGCTCGGCATCCCGCACGAACCGCAACCCGACACCGGATCGCTTCGCCATTTCCGTTTGCTTCAGCCCCGCTTTTTTTCGCAGGCCCTTGATCTGAGCGCTCAGCGTCATGGCTATACCCGGCGTGATTACGAACGCATTGTTTTTCATTTCTAATATATCATAAAGGGTATAACGATGACGTTCAACATCATTTATTATACCCGGAAAGGGTTGTAGCAGACATGAATATGGCCTGTTATACCCTTTAGGGTATTCTCGTCTGATGCTATCGGTGCCATTGAGCGTCGAGTGATCCGCGGCGGTGGTCGCGAATCGCGCTAGAGGCTTGTGGACCATGCTCCTCAATTCCTGATTCGGTATGTTCCGTTGATGCGACTCCCCCCATACGTTTGCTTGCAGGTTACATCCACAAACACGCGTTTCTCTTTTTGGTCACCGTGACCTTGCCGGTTTGCACCTTGTTGCAACGGGTTGAGAAATCAGATCCGGCGAGGAATGATCGGGACATCTGTGATGCGAGCATACTTGGATCGGCTAGTTGAATCTGCAAGTCGTCAGACCACCGAGGAAACGGACCTTCGGGTGTCAGCGGGAATGCCCAGAAACCGCGCTCGATTATGGAGATGCGTCCTTGGACGGTATCCAGCAAGGCGTATTGCGTGTTCAGACATGTAGGGCGATTCGTCAACGCACGACCACGTTCACGTCGAAGTAGTGCCAGCGCTACGAGCTGGCACAGTGACTGGACTGGAAGTGGCGAAGAGCCGCCACGTCGTAGCCGTACGGCGGCGCTGGTTTGTGACGATCTGTGATGATCTTGACGTTTATCCGAGCTTTTGGCAGGCTACCCAGTCATGGCGTTCTGTTGTCAGCAATTGTAATTATGGCGTCGAGGACGGAAGGGCAGCGGGTGGATAGACGGCGGGGAAGCGCGTGTTGCGGACGGGAGCGAAAATAAATTTATTTATTTTCTGGACTCAAACGCGGGTTTTGTGTATATCCATCTCCCG
>CAIYGI010000169.1 GCA_903925685.1 uncultured bacterium | reverse complement strand
CTGCGGCCCCACGCGCGTCAATGGAACTCAGGCATTTATGGGCACTACAAACCGAAACCCACACGATATATCAGGGACTTGCGACTGAAATCGAACCGATTTTGCCCGAAACCGTTGAGTACCCGCGAAACTTGGGTTAGTCCAGTGCCAGTCCATTCTCCGCCCCGGTAAGCGCCCGAACTGTAGTCTTGCTGGAAGGCATTCGGCAACGAGTTTCGAATGACCCGCGTAACATTGAACGACAGAACATCCGCAGCCCCAGCAGCGAAATTCGCTGAATTATCCAACCAGTCCAAACCAAGCGGGTCAAAAAGGACGAGCGGAGACCCGCAACAATATTCGTAGAGGTTCAACCCGCCAGCCTCGCCCAACCCATCGCGACTGATCCATTTCGCCGTGATCGGGTCATACCACCTCATGCCCCAGTAACCCAAACCGCTCTTCGCATGCCAAATCTTCGATTGGAACTGGAACGGCTGGGCGTACGTCCCGGAACTCGTGAGCATCCCGCCGAAGGGCGCATAGGTGTAACTCGCCACAACCGCCCCGGCACTTGTGCGCACCTCGGTTACGTTTCCCTTGCCGTCGGAACGCACCTGATAGTTGGCACCCCCATGGCGGATGCCCACAAGCCCGCCGATCCCGCCCGCTCCGCCCACAGTGCCACTCACGTCCAAGCCCCAAGTGAAGGTGCGCACAATGCGGTTGCTGCCGTCGAGTTCGGCGATTGGCTGCCAACCGTCCCATGCGTAGCGGAGAATGTTGGTCGCAAAGCCATTCTGGCCAAACTCCGCAACCTCGCGCATCCTTCCAGCGCCGTCATACCGCAGTCGTGTCTGCGAGTTGTCTGAATAGGTGATGCTGACCGGACGGTTCTCGCCGTCCCAAGAATAGGTTCCGGCGGTGCCGTTCGTCTGATTCCCGTCGGCGTCATAACCGAAGACGCGGTTCGTTGAGGCACTGCTCACATGAACCGTCTGCGTGGTTGCATTGCCAGCCTTGTCCGTCGCCTTGATCCAGATTGTGTTGTTCGTTCCGGCGTTCGTCACCGTGACGCCGTAGGCCTCGAACCACGCTTGGTTGGTCGCCACGTACCGCGTCGGCACTCGCAGCCAGTTGGTCATCGAACTGCTCGTGATCTGGACCACTGTGTTTGTGCCGGGTTTGTTCACGTAGCCCACAATGCTGGCCTCGTTCGACCTGCCCACGCTCACGAGTTGATTGTTATCGTTTACCACCAGTCGCCGGGTGCGGGTGGCTTCGGTCTGTCGGGTACGATTGCCGGCCAAGTCGTAAGTGTATTTGTACACCGTGGAAACGGCCGTGTTCGTCCCCGCGGTCCAAGTCACGTTTGTCACGCGTCCGATTGGATCATAGGCGTAGGCGAAGGACTGGGTGAAACTGCCCTGCACCTCTTTGTACTGCGTGAGGCGGTCCAGAATGTCGTACGTGAGCGTGTTGGTGGACCAGCCGTCCACCGTGTTGGTCACTCGGTTGAGCGAATCGTTGGCGAATTGCATGCCGCTGGTATTCATGGTCCCCGCAAAGGCCACGTTCGTCAACAGTCCGACAGAACTGAACCCGTAACTTGTTGTGATGCCGCGAGGCCCTACCGCTGGCACAAGGACGGCCACGCCATCCTTGAAAAAACACGCCGTACAAGGAGCGCGGTTGAATACAACTGTGTTATGCAAGCGCATTTGAGGGACAGCACACTAGTGAATCGGGATCTAATCCACTGAGCCGACGTGACCATGTGGCGCCTGTGCCTGCGGTTTGTGAAGTCGATCAAGGTTGAGAGTCTTGATCGTGTCCCCTCGATCAAAAAAAGTCGAGAGTATCCCGATGAGTAGTCCAAGTACAAGAACGCCAAGAACCACCCACACAAGGAAGTAGCGATTGCGAAATTTGCTCATAATGAATCCGATCAAGGCGCAATCTGAGCCGCCAGTTTACGAGCCATGGTTTCGGACGGTTTGTTGCGGTACATGGCGTCCAGGAAATCCGCGTCTCCACAGAAAATCCAGTTCCGAAACTCGCTGGATTAGGACACAGGGATAGTTTCATCCTATTTGTGTTGAGAAGAAGGTCCCAAATAGGAATAGCCCACCACAGTGGTGTGCGACCTGCATCTCACGATTGTCATGCCGTTGGTGATCTCGATGTGATAAGATGCGTTTGTGTAGTAGGCAGCCACCAATGAGTTTTCCTGCAAATTGCGGCGAAAGTCTTCTCCAAACACTCTGGCGCGATCAAACGTGACCTGAAAATCTGCGGGGCAGATGTAGATTTCGGACCACTCGGGCAAGTACCCCTTTCGCACAAGAAAGGTGATGGAAATATCCGAAATCCATTCAGGATGGTCTGTCATTGCTTGGGCAATCCTCTCACGGATTATGTCCATGTTGACATGCGTACATTTGAACCATCGAGTTTCCTCAAGAGATGAGGATGTCAGCGTCCTCTCAACGAAGAGCGTGACAGCCGACACCCCAACAAGAGTGAGGACCCACGCCAGAACCACTAGTCCAAGCCTGCATGCTTTCGAGACTGTCATTTTTGGTTGTCCCCATGGTTGTAAATTTTCTTAAGAATCCAATCGCCAGCTTCACGGTTGACATAACTGTAAGAGGTCATCTGTTCAGGCGAGCGAGATAGGAGATGTTCGTTATATACCCGCTCAACAAATCTACGTTGAGATTGCCCCTTGAACGGAAATCGCCTTCAACAACACAGTAGGTTCTGTCAAAACTTGCGGCGATTTGTTCTTGTGCCTGTTTGTTGCCATTCAGAACCAACCCAATGCCATTTAGTGTCAGTTTCTGTTTCTCGTCTTCGGCATGAAGATAAAGTACGGGCTTCTCACCGAATCGAACCCATCCCTCGGTTTTGACGTGCTTACCAGCAAACCTCTGCGGGTCTGCCAACAAACCGGCTATCGAGACTGTTTCGATAGACCATGGTTGTTTCACGTCTTGACCAGTGCTGTAGACTGCCGGAGTTTTGTTGTAATGGCGGAATATCCAATACCCCAGGATTGCCATAACAAAAAGAAGCACAATGGCGATTTTCAATTTCATGAGTTGTCACTTTTTCGGAGTCTGGAGAATGGTTTCGATATAGTTCTTGGTGCCGTAGAGACTCCAATCTGAGCCGCCAGTTTACGAGCCATGGTTTCGGACGGTTTGTTGCGGTACATGGCGCCCCCGACCCTTTGAAAGAGCAAGCCCAGCCAGGCAGGCTACGCCAGCCAAAGGGAGCACCACAGAAAACGTGCTCAACATGCACGCGATTTGGTAGAGGATCAGTTTCGTATGGATAGCGTCAGGCAAATTCTGGCTTTCGGAGAGAACACGCGCGATGCTAGTGACTAGGCAAAATAGATCCAGGAGAAAAATCCCGCCGGTTAGGCCACATAAAATCGTGGGGAACGGTCGCGCTGTGCCGAACGTTCTCCTCCGGCGCCATCCGAGGGCAAACACGACAAAGCCTGCCAAGATGAGAAGGACAGGAAGGAATTGCAGAGCAACATCTCCCGGATGAAACGGATCGTGAATCACGCCGTTAGTGACGAGTGATCGCATGCTTCCCGATTCTGCGAAAAGGACAGCCCCGGTCTGAAAATCGTTAGGGTTCATGTCAATTCCTAAAGAAGTTACCGTTCGTATCATAGCCGTATTCGCTGACTCCGCCAAATGCATTGATCATTATGTTGTAGTTAATGCCGGCCTTATGGTAGGCATCGGCGGCCACGCCATCCTCCGGACTCAACCACCAATTGGCAAGCAAAGGGTGCGTATGCCACGCCCCAACAACCACCGCGCCTGTTGGTACCAAGGGTCGGGCGGCCCAAGGGCGTGAGAACGTGTGCCCAGTAGTCTCAGGGGGACCAGGTGGTGTGTGGGTGAATCTCGTGTTGGCGCAGGCATCGTCTTGCTTGTAGATCAGGCCAGCCTTTTCGCGCCAATCCCAGAATCCAGTGTGTTTGTACCATGCGGCAATCCCGGCGACACGAGGCGTGAAATACCACCCTCGCGGAGGACTAATGGCAGATGCGACACCGTTCTCCGTGATCGCGAAACCATAGTTGCTGTAACTGTCGAGACCAGTCGGGTCAATCAGGACGAGTGGTGACCCACCGCAATACTCGTAGATGTTTATTCCGCCCGCCTCGCCAAGACTGTCACGGCTGATCCATCTTCCGGTCTTGTAGTCATACCACCGCTCGCCCCAATATCCAAGATTGCTCTTGGCGTGGCGTATTTTCGACTGAAACGCAAACGGCTGGTTGTAGGAACCCGTGTTGGTGATGATGTTTCCGAAGGGGGCGTAAGCATACGTAGCGACGACGGTTCCATCCGTCTGCCGAACTTCGGTGACATTTCCTTTGGCATCCGTTCTGACGAGATAATTCGTGCCCGTGCCTTGGCGACTCCGCATTCCTACCAGTCCCCCGATTCCGCCGGCGCCGCCGACGGTGCCGGAGAGGTCCAAGCCCCAGGTGAACGTGCGCAGGACGTTGTTGCTGCCGTCCAATTCCGCCCACGGCAACATGCCGTTCCAGGCATATCGCACCACGTTCGTGGGATTCGCCCCGGTGCCGTATTCGGCAATCTCCCGTAACCGGTTCAGCCCATCATATCGCAATCGGGTCGAAGCGTTCGTACTGTACGCGATCCGCACCAACCGGTTTTCGGCATCCCATTCGCTGACACCGGCCAAGAGGTTGGTTTGATTCCCGTCCAAATCGTACCGGAACGGGAAGTTCGTCGTGGAGTTGACTACATGCACAATTTGCGTGCTGGTATTGCCCGCCTTGTCGGTCGCTCTGATCCAAACCGTATTTGTGCCGGCATTGGTCAGGGTGATCATTGCTTCGAACCACCCCTGCGTGTAACTGATGTACTTGGTCGGGATGTGTTGCCAAGCGCCGGTGCCGGTGGCTCGCGCTTCCACCACGGTACACGTGCCGGCCTCGTTGACGTACCCGACGATACTGGCCTCGTTCGAGCGGCCCACGCTCAGCACTTGATTGTTTGCGTTGTACGCGAAACTCCGCGTCTGCGTTCCCTCGGTCTGTCGGGCTCGATTGCCCGCCCAGTCATACGTGTACCGAAACGGATAACCGGTGGCGTTGGTTGCCACATTACCGCCCGTGGCCTCCACCAACCTCCCGACTTCATCGTACCGGTAGTTGTAGTTATTTGTCGCAGGATCGCCGCGTGTCACTACCTGATCCCGCGAATTGTATCCGTATGCCCATTGCCCGTTGGCGGCTCCTCCGGAAGTCTTGTAGAGCAGGTTCGTCAGGCGGCGGAGTCCATCGTAGGTGTAGTTGGCGGTTTCGCTGTTTGGATAGGTCAGCGTCTTGACCTGCAATCCATTCGTGAGATACGCGTAACCGAAGGACCCGGCATCGCTGGTCACGTTCGTGATCCGGTTCAGGGGGTCGTATTTGTACGTCGTGGAAACAGCGGCGTTCGTGCCAGCGGTCCAAGTCACGTTCGTCACGCGTCCGATCGAACTAAAACAGCCCACCGAGGTGAACCTGTAGGAGGTTGTGATGCTGCGGACTTTCCGCCTCCCGGCGGAAAGTATCGCGGCGTGCCAAGGCGTGGCGAGAGAGATGTCCTTCATGGACGTCATGTGTGCTCGTCTGTAATCCGTCGTCCTTCAAGTCTGGCTGTCCATATGCGATGCGTTCTCGTCACAGATTCTGATGACTCGGTTATACCTTCAATCATAGTGAAGATATCACCATCGTCTGGCCAGACTCGCCATCCGCTGTACCAATAGGAACAAGAGAATAGGACTTGTTCTCCACGACTTAGGCGGAATTCCCTAACGAATGGGGCCACTAGTCGAACTGTACCGCGAACAGCGTCCGAAACCAAATCCATCCTTCCGATGGGAATCAATAGGGTCACCCGTTCTCCTTCGCAAAAGACCGCAATGAAAATGCGACGACGACGAAAAAGATCGACGCTTTTCCATGTTGCATATCCGGCTATCTTTGGTTCTTTGATTGTCCGCGTGAGACAAAGTTTCGATGTTCCGGTGTCTGAATTCAAAAGATGGACGGCCCCTTCGTTTACGCAATCGAGTAGTACAATCTCGGACATAAGAACCTCTCCGTTACTTGCAGTTATCTCCGTAAAGGTCGAAGGCGTCCGGACCGAAGAGTCCGTATAGACTTCTCGCCGCAGCTCCTGCACCCAACAGATTGAGATACTTATTGGTTCGGCCGGCACCACGGATGATTTTCGACAAGTCACCTCCATAGTAGGCGTAACGGTTCTCGAATGTGTAGATGCGGAACTCGCTCCAAGGATTCAATCTGAATGCCTTCTTCAAGGCGTTACGGGTGGCAACGGCCTTCACCGCATTCACCATTGTCGGAGCTTCTCGCAAAGCAAGAGATGTGACTTTCGCCGCTCCGGCATACCCAAGGCGAGCAAGCCCACCGGCAAGACTGACCACGTCGCCGACATTTTGACCGGCACGATAATTCGCATTGTCTTGATTTGGCAAGACACCAAAGAGAAGTCCATCCAAGTATCCGGCTACTGTCTGCGAAACACCCATTAGATAGGAATCGCCTGTCAAGCCGTATGGATCGCAAAACCCGATCGGATCACCGCCACAGTACTCGTAAAGATTCAACCCGCCTGCTTCGCCCAAGCCGTCGCGGCTGATCCATTTCCCTGTTACAGGGTCGTACCAGCGCAGGCCCCAATACCCCAAGCCGCTCTTCGCGTGCCACATCTTGGTCTGCCATTGGAACGGCTGGGCGTAAGTCCCGGAACTCGTGAGCATCCCGCCGAAGGGCGCGTAGGTGTAGGCCGCAACGACCGTTCCGGCGCTTGTGCGCACCTCGGTTACGTTTCCCTTGCCGTCAGTTCGCACATTGTAATTCGTGCCCCCATGGCGAATACCTACTAGTCCGCCAATCCCGCCCGCGCCGCCCACCGAGCAACTGACATCAAGCCCCCAGGTGAAGGTGCGCACAATGCGGTTGCTGCCGTCGAGTTCGGCGATTGGCTGCCAACCGCTCCAAGTGTACCGCAGCGTGTTGGTCGCAACGCCTGTCGGGCTAAACTCGGCAACCTCGCGCATCCTCCCAACTCCATCATACCGGAAGCGCGTCTGAGAGTTATCCGGGTAGGTGACGGAAATCAAGCGGTTATCTGCGTCCCAGGCATACTTACCAGCTAATCCGTTGGTCTGATTTCCGTCCGCGTCGTAACCGAAAATGCGGTTCGTTGAGGAGTTGCTCACGTGAACGGTTTGCGTACTCGTATTGCCGGCCTTGTCCGTGGCCTTGATCCAGATCGTATTGTTTGTCCCCGCATTGGTGACGATCACGCCATAGGCCTCGAAAAACGCCTGCGTGTACGACACGTATCGCGTCGGCACACGCAGCCAGTTTGTCATCGAACTGCTCTTGACCTGAACTACGGTGCAGGTGCCAGCCTCGTTGACGTAGCCCACGATGCTGGCCTCGTTGGAACGGCCGATGCTCACCAATTGGTTGTTCGCGTTCGCTACCAGTCGCCGGGTACGGGTGGCTTCGGTCTGTCGGGCGCGATTGCCTGCCCAGTCGTAAGTGTAACGGCAGGGATATCCCGTTACGCTCGTTCCGGCTGTGGCCTCCTTTAATCTTGCGGCTTCATCATACCCGTACGCGAAAAGGTTGGTCGCCGGGTCGGTCCGGCGCACGACCTGGTCGCGGGCGTTGTACTGGTAACCCCATTGCCCCGTCGGTGTCCAGATGAACTGCAGTCGGAAACTGAGGTTCGTCAGCCGCCGCAACCCATCATAGACATAGTCGGCCATATCGCCGTTCGGATACGTCAGCGTCTTCACGGCCAATCCGTTGCTCACGTACTCGTACCCAAAGGTTCCGGCGTCACTGGTCACGTTCGTGATCCGGTTCAGGGTGTCATATCCGTACACCGTCGAAACCGCCGCGTTCGTGCCCGCCTGCCAGGTAACGTTAGTCGTCCTGCCGATGGCATCGAAGGCATATGAGAAGGTCTGCGTGAACGTGCCCTGAATTTCCCTGGCCTGCACGACGCGACCAAGAACGTCATAGACAAAAACGTTCGTGGCCCAACCGTCCACCGCGTTGGTCACGCGGTTGAGCGCGTCGTAGGCGAATTTTAGGCCGCTCGTGTTCGTGGTCCCCGCGTAAGCCACGTTCGTCAGGAGGCCGACAACAATGCCAGCAAGTAGATCGGAGGTGGACACGCAACGTTCGTGACAGGTTAAAAAAAGGGGGCGCGGGGGAACCACGGACATGGGCGCGACCGTGCGTGTCGCCAATACCGACGAAGTCGCCACCGCATAACACGCGGTAGCCAGCATGATTCTCGTAAACCGCGCCTCACCCATGTGTCGCATTTGGTCGGGACCATTCATTCCGCAACGATTTTATCGCCACCACATTCTCCGTCTATTCTAGCCCGATCACGACCGGCTAATGCAACACCTGTTGCAAGAGAAGGTCACGCGCGAGCCTTCTTTAATAGCGATACGATCCATCCTGCAATCATACCAGCAATCACAAGATGCACATACGATATTACGATTGCTAAACCTCCCCAAACAGCAACATTTTTTGGACTCTGAAGCCAATTTCGGCCATCGGATAAGGCCGCTGCTCCAATGGTAAGCATCCACAGGCCTATTTCCACAAACGGCATAATCGTGATTCCGCTGCTTTTCTGCCCTGCACATCTCAAACCCCTCCAAGCTAATTCGTACGGAATAGTGAGATTCCATAGTAGTTTTAGCCCGAACAAACCAAGGAGAATATATAAGATAATCGTTATCATGGTTATTTGAGTTGACGTTGACGAAGGATGCCTTTCCAAAATTCTCTGCCTTGTGGCCATTGAAGAGAGGGGGTGGGGACTTCGGCGGTAATGGAGTTAGCAAATGGAACTTCGGAACTCTCAACTTGCAGGAATGGAAACTTGCTCTGCCAATATCCCTTCGGCCCCGGAAGCCCTGTCTTCCAGAAGTTGGCCTTTGTTGCATCACCAAGTTGCACCCATCTTCCAGGGTTCAGGTCGGGCGTAATACCCTCGCTCGCCCATGATGTAACCTTTGTCAAGTTCGGCACATTTTTTACCGCTCCAATCCCCCTCAAGCCCATTGCGACACGACTGACACCATTGATCGCGACTCCCGAACCCGCCATAAATGCCGCTGTGCGGAACATATTTTTCATGCCTTCGCCGCTGGCATATTCTGGATTGCACCGATAGGACGTATCGGGGGCCACCGCGAACTCAGCCCCGGCCAAGACCAAAATGGCCGCCAACAGGAGTGGATTTTCGCCTGTTGGATCAATTCGGTTGATCGGATCGCCACCGGAGTACTCGTAGAGATTCAGTCCGCCCGCCTCGCCCAAACCGTCGCGACTGATCCATTTCCCTGTTACGGGGTCGTACCAGCGCATGCCCCAGTAACCCAAGTCGCTCTTCCCGTGCCAAATCTTCGACTGAAAGCGGAAGGGCTGCGCGTATGTTCCGGAACTCGCCACCACCGCACCGAATGGGGCGTACCGGTAACTCGCCACGACTGTTCCGGAACTCGTGCGTACCTCCGTGACGTTCCCCTTACCATCCGTGCGTACGAAGTAGCTCGTTCCGCTTCCGGCGCGATCGCGGATGCCCACCAACCCACCAATACCGCCAGCACCGCCGACGCTTCCGCTCACGTCCAAGCCCCACGTGAACGTCCGCACAATCCGGTTGCTGCCGTCCAATTCGGCGATTAGTTGCCAACCGTTCCAGGCGTACCGGGTCACGGTAAGCCCTCCCCAGTAGTTGTATTCGGCTACCTCGCGCAGCCTGCCGACTCCATCATACCACAGTCGTGTTTGCTCGTTGTCCGCATACGAGATGGTCACCGGTCGGTTCTCGGCGTCCCACTCAAAGGCCGCGCCGGGCTTGTTCGTCAGGTTTCCATCGGCATCCCAGGCGTACGCCGCGTTCGTGGAACTGTTCGCCACATGAACGGTCTGCGTGCTCGTATTGCCGGCCTTGTCCGTGGCCTTGATCCAGAGTGTATTGTTCGTCCCGGTGTTGGTAACGACCACGCCATACGCCTCGAAAAACGCCTGCGTGTAAGAAACGTACCGGGTCGGCACACGCAGCCAGTTCGTCATCGAACTGCTCTTGACCTGAACCACGGTGCAGGTGCCAGCCTCGTTGACGTAGCCCACAATGCTGGCCTCGTTCGACCTGCCCACGCTCATGATCTGATTGTTCTCGTTCGCCACCAGTCGCCGGGTACGGGTGGCTTCGGTCTGCCGCGTACGGTTGCCGGCCCAGTCGTACGTGTACCGGCAGGGATATCCCGTTACGCTCGTTCCGGCCGTGGCCTCCTTCAATCTTGCGGCTTCATCATACCCGTACGCGTAAAGGTTGGTCGCCGGATCGGTCCGGCGCACGACCTGGTCGCGGGCGTTGTACTGGTAACCCCATTGCCCCGTCGGTGTCCAGATGAACTGCAGTCGGAAGCTGAGGTTCGTCAGCCGCCGCAACCCATCATAGACATAGTCGGCCATATCGCCGTTCGGATACGTCAGCGTCTTCACGGCCAATCCGTTGCTCACGTACTCGTACCCAAAGGTTCCGGCGTCACTGGTCACGCTCGTGATCCGGTTCAACGAGTCGTACCCATACGCCGTCGAAACCGCCGCGTTCGTGCCCGCCTGCCAGGAAACGTTTGTGGTCCTGCCGATGGCGTCATACGCATACGCAAAGGTCTGCGTGAAGGTTCCCTGAATCTCCTTCGCCTGCACGACGCGGCCGAGAACGTCATAGGTCAACACATTCGTGGACCAGCCGTCCACCGCGTTCGTCACCCGGTTGAGCGAGTCGTAGGCGAATTTTAAGCCGCCGGTGTTCGTGGTCCCGGCGTATGCCACGTTCGTCAACAGCCCGACCGAGGTGAACCCGTAGGTGGTTGTGATGCCGCGGGGCGACGTGAAACTGGCCGGCAGACTGCGTGTTGTCCAGGCGACCTGATTCGACTTGCCGTCGGGATAAGTCTTGCCCACTGCCCGGTTCCGGGTGTCGTACTGGAACCGGGTCCGGCGCACCAGCGCGTCGACGATTCCGGTGAGGTCGCCGTCGGTATCGTATTCGAAAAGGGTCGGAACAAGGTCCGGCCCTTTGACGGAGGTTAACCGGTTCATCGCGTCATACGCGAACGCGGTCCTGCGCCCGGAGCGGTCCACGAAGCGACTCATAAGCAGACTGTTGGTTCCGTACGTCCAACGGTAGGGCGACTCGCCTGGCAATGTCAACGCGGTCAATCGGTCGAGACTGTCATAGGCCGCCGACACGGCCACGCCTTCCGGGCCGGTTGAGTTGGTTGCCCTTCCGGCCGCGTCGTATTGAATCGAACTGAGCACCGCGCCCGCGCGCTTGACCGCCGACAGCCGGTAGTCGGCGCCGTATTCGAGCGTGTTCTCCGTGCCCAGGGCATCCACCGCATTCGTCAGCCGCCCGAGGTTGTCGTACCCGAAGCGGGTAGTCTGGCCGAGCGCGTTGGTGACGGCGGCCACGTCCCGATTGGTCGTGTAACTCATCGTCAGCAGCAGGTTCGTTCCCTCCGTCATGCTGGCAACATCGAACCCTCCATTGGTGTAGGCGAGCGCAACCTGATAGCCGTTGGGTTCCCGCGATTGCGTCATGCGGCCGACATTGTTGTAG